>NZ_ASSI01000111.1:0-63890 GCF_000466765.1 Burkholderia sp. AU4i
AAGGCGGGGGTTTTTGCATTGGTGCGGCGGAAATGTACGGCGCTGGCCGAGCAATACTGTGATCGGAGCCGAGACGGCCGACGGTCGTGGATCAGGTATCTGCCATCCCCGAGCAATCCGCCATCAAGCACCTTTGATGTCCTCGGTACGTTCTCTACGTACCACGCCGATCCCCCATCAGTCAGCATTCGGTCGATGTTGATTCATCCAGGGGCGATGTTTTGATGATCGACGATGCGCGACGTTCGTCGAAGATGGTCGATAAATGCCGACTTCTGACGAAAACTCCCCGCTGCATCCATCGGTCTTTCGACGAACCCTGTCGACCTGATCGGTGTGCGCCTTTCCGCGAATCCACCCACGAAATCGTCATAAAAATCTATGCGCATAAAGTCCGTTTGCACGGCATGCGCGGCAGAGCGGGGAGCAGGCCCTTCGGGGTAATATCGCCATTCGTCCCGATTCCCGGTGCTTTCAGGCATCCGCTGGCGGTCGGTGTCCTCCGTATTCCGTCCCTCGCACAGTTCATGACTGACAGCCCTGCCCAAGGTAGTCGGACGACCGACTTCTTGCCGTATCTCGTCGCCGCAACGTTCTTCATGGAGTACCTCGACACGACCGTGATCGCGACCGCGCTGCCGCAAATGGCGCGTTCGTTCGGTGTCGGTCCGAACGCGCTGAGCCTCGGGATGACGGCCTATATGCTGGCGCTGGCAGTGTTCATCCCGATCAGCGGCTGGATCGCGGACCGCTATGGATCGCGTACGGTATTCGCGAGTGCGATTGTCGTCTTTACCGGGGCGTCGGTGCTGTGCGGGCTGTCCGAAGGTGTCGTGACGTTCACGGCTGCACGGCTGCTGCAGGGCGTCGGCGGGGCAATGATGGTGCCGGTCGGACGGATGATCGTCGTGCGCAGCACCGAGAAGGCGAAGCTGATGCGAGCGATCGCGACGATCACGTGGCCGGGCATCGTCGCGCCTGTCGTCGGGCCGCCGATCGGCGGCTTCATCACGACTTATGCGTCATGGCGCTGGATCTTCCTGTTGAACGTCCCGTTCGGTATCGCCGCGCTCGTCTGTACCTGGCTGATCGTCCGGAACACGCGGGCCGACGAGCAACGGCCGCTCGACTGGGCTGGATTCGTGCTGGCCGGTGGTGCATTGACCTGTCTGTTGATCGGTACCGAAGCAGCCGGCCAGCAGGATGTCGACTTCACGCGCGCGGGCGTCCTGGTGGGGGCGAGCGTGCTGTTCGGCGCGGCCGCGTGGTGGCATGCGCGACGCTGCGCGCATCCGCTGCTCGACTTCACCACGCTGAAGGTGCCGACCTTCTCGGTAACGGTGATCTCCGGCTCGGTCACGCGGATGGCGATCAACGCCGTGCCGTACCTGCTGCCGCTGTTGTTCCAGATCGGCTTCGGGTTGTCGCCCTTCCAGTCCGGCCTGTTGCTGCTCGCGAGTGCGCTCGGCAATCTGGGGATGAAGGCGGGAACGTCGTGGATTCTCGACCGATATGGTTTCCGGCGCGTTGCACTCGTCGACGTGACAATTGTCGGCATCTTCACGATTGCGTGCGGCTGGCTGACCGCGTCGACGCCGCTGGCGATCACGCTGCTCGTCGTATTCGTCTACGGACTCACGCGGTCGATGCAGTTCACGACGCTCGCGACACTCGCCTATGCGGATATCCCGGCTCATCAGACGAGTGCAGCCAGCACGCTGTGGAGTGCCGCACAGCAGATGACGATCGGGATGGGGATCGCGTTCGGGGCATTGTCGCTGCGGCTCGCGGCGTTGGTGCGCGGCGATGTGGTTGGCATGCATTACGTGCTCGACGATTTCCGCTGGGCATTCGTCGCAGCCGGCGTGCTCGCGCTGCTGACGTTGCCGGGTTATGCGCGGCTGGCCTCCGATGCAGGCGATCGGCTGCGGGCGAGTGTGGCGCGAGGGTAGGTCGAACGGCGCATCCAATTTGCCCTGCGACAGGTGAGCGCGACTGTTTTTCGTCGCTCACCCGAAACGTCGATTCGTTGTGTTTGCGATGGCCTGGTGGTCAGCGCAGTCGGCCATTTGTCACTGCTGCGGGCGTGGGGGCAATAGCGTAGTGCGGTGCTCCCCGCGCGAACCGGAAATCATCCGCGTGACGAACGTCGGGACGGCACCACGCTCGTCCTCGCTGCCGTCACTGCGCGTCATGAAAGATGATGCCGACTGTGTGACGGTGGCCACTGTGAATCCGGCTCACGCCGTGGCGCAGGTTGACGCGATAGACGCCGCGCGTCCCCTGCACGGGTCTGCCATGCACGGCGAAGATCACCGCGTCGCCTTGCATCAGCGGCACCACTTCCGCTCGTGATTGCATGCGTGGCCGCTGTTCCGTCAACACGAATTCCCCGCCCGTGAAATCGCAGCCCGGCGCCGACAGCAGGATCGCGACCTGCAGCGGAAACACGTGCTCGCCATAAAGATCCTGATGGAGACAGTTGTAGTCGTCGGGGCCGTATTGCAGGATCAGCGGCGTCGGTCGCGTCTGCCCCGCCGCCCGGCAGCGATCGAGGAATGTCGTGTGGTCGTTCGGATAGCGGACGTCGATTCCGAGTGCCTGGTTCCAGCGATTCGCGATGGGTGCGAGATGCGGGTAGATCGTCGTGCGAAGCTCGGCAATGACTGCGGGCAGCGGGTACGCGAAATACTTGTATTCGCCGCGGCCGAATCCGTGCCGCGCCATCACGACGCGTGAACGATAAAGCGCATCCCGCGGATAGAGCGACGCGAGCGTATCGCATTCGTTCGTCGAAATCAGGCCCGGCACACGCGCGCATCCATAGCGATCGAGCTCGGCGCCGACAGTCGGCCAGTCGATGGCGTCGACGCGTTGTGCGATGTCCGTCGATTCGACGGCAGGCTGCAGATCGGCGATGTTCACGGGCGTCCCTTGGTTCGTCAGCGATGTGGCGCGAGTCGTGCGGAATGCCGGGAAGCATTGCGTGCACGGTTGGAGCCACGAAGAAGGTCGATGAACCCAGTCTAGCGACGTTCGTGCGCAGACGCGCTCCAGATCTTGCGCTTCAATTCGGAAGCAAGAGGGAAAGGCTCGGGGCGCGCACGGACACATCGAAGGCGGCGACGTATCAGTGCGGAACGGCGGAAAGGCGGAAAGGCGGAAAGGCGGAAAGGCGGAAAGGCGGAAAGGCGGAAAGGCGGAAAGGCGGAAAGGCGTAGAAGCAGAGAAGCAGAGAAGCGTAGAAGCGAGCGGTGAATCTTCCACGACAGGCGGCCGGCTCACCGGCCACCCGTCGCAACGTGAATCAAGCCATCGACCGGAACAACCAGTAGAGCCCGCCGGCAAGCATGATCGACGCCGGCAGCGTCAGCACCCACGCGAGCACGAGGCTGCGTACCGTGCTCCACTGCAGCCCAGAGCCGTTCGCCGCCATCGTGCCCGCGACACCCGACGACAGCACGTGTGTCGTCGACACGGGCAATCCGTACACGTCGGCGGCGCCGATCGTCAGCATCGCGACGAGTTCGGCCGATGCGCCTTGTCCGTACGTCAGATGCTGCTTGCCGATTTTCTCGCCGACGGTCACGACGATCCGCTTCCAGCCCACCATCGTGCCGAGGCCCAGCGCGATCGCGACGGCAACCTTTACCCACGTCGGAATGAATTTGGTCGCGTGGTCGAGTTGCTTGTGATAGTTGTCGATCGCTAGCTTGTCGTCGGCCGCGAACGCGGGCTGACCCGACTTCTCGATCAGGCGGATTGCTTCGGATACCAGATACATCGTGTTGCGCACGTTGTCGACGTCGCGCTGCGGCACGGCTGCCATCGAGCCCGACGCGCCGACCGCGGTCGCGAGCGACGTCGACAACTGCTGGACGGCCGGCAGCACCGCGGGCGTCAGTTCGCGATGCTGCACGTAGCGCTCGACGTCGGCGCGCGGGTTCGCGGACGGCGCGACGCCGTTCGTGTACTTCCCGAATGTCGCGGCCGCCTGGTTCGCGACCGCCACGAAGGTTTGCGTCTCGGCCGGCGTGACGGCCTTGTTCAGCGCATAGGCGGTGGGCACCGTGCCGATCAGGATCAGCATGATGAGCCCCATCCCTTTCTGCCCGTCGTTCGAACCGTGCGCAAACGACACGCCCGTGCAGGTCAGGATCAGCAGGCAGCGAATCCAGAACGGCGGCGGCTGGTCTTTCGGCGGCTCCTTGTACAACTCCGGAACCCGCACGAGCGTCTTCAGCACGAGCAACAGCAGCGCCGCGCACAGAAAGCCGACGATCGGCGAGAACAGCAGCGACTTGCCGACACCGAGCGCCTGGCCCCAGTCGACACCGCTCGTGCCGGACGGCCCGTGCATCAGCTGGTTCATCAGCCCGACACCGATGATCGAACCGATCAGCGTATGCGAACTCGACGACGGCAACCCGAAATACCAGGTCGCGAGGTTCCACACGATCGCGGCGATCAGCAGCGCGAACACCATCGCGAAGCCCGCGCCGCTGCCGACCTGCAGGATCAGCTCGACCGGCAGCAACTGCAGGATGCCGAACGCGACGGCACCGCTCGAGACCATCACGCCGAGGAAGTTCCACATGCCGGACCAGATCACCGCGACGTTCGGCGTCAGCGAGTGCGTATAGATCACGGTGGCGACCGCGTTCGCGGTGTCGTGGAAGCCGTTGACGAATTCGAAGCCGAGCGCGATCAGCAGCGCGGCGCCGAGCAGCAGGTACGGGAACAGCTTCCCTTCGCGGACCGGCGACAGATCGTCGATCAGGTGCGTGGCGATATAGAGCGCACCGAGCGCCAGCACCAGCAGGAAGACGGCGTAGCCGACCTGTCTAGTGCGTTCGACGGAGCCCGGGTTGTTCGGTGCGGACGAAGCAGGTTGATTCATGACGGCATCTCGTGAGGGAACCGCGTCCGATCCTATCTGCGGCCAGCAGTCAGTTTGATGACAGTCGGGACCACGAACGGTGCGTCTTGCCGATGCGTAAGGCGATTGAAGGCGTGTATGCGCAACGTGACGCGCCAGCCCGCATCGTCGTCCACATAGTGAGCGCGATAGCGTTCTACGCGTTGCCGTCCGCGCTCAACATCCATCCGTTCGGCGACGCAACAAGCGTCGTGCAGGACAGCGGCGCGACGTCGATGCGGGCCGCTGCCTTCGAATCCATCCGCAGCACATGGGCGATGGCCGCGCGGACGATTGGCGCATGCGTGATTGCGACGATGTCGCGATCTTGCCGCAGCGCGTTCAACCAGGTGCCGACGCGGTGCATGGCTGCTTCGAACGATTCACCGCCGTGCGGCGGTGCCGACGGGTCTGCGATCCACGCATCCAGTTCGTCCGGCAAGTCGCGTGCGAGGTCGTGCAGGCGCTGGCCTCGCCAGTTGCCGTAATCGATGTCGCGCAGTGCGTCGTCAATGTCGGCATGAAGTCCGAGCGCGTCGGCGGTCTGCCGCGCGCAGCATGCGGGGCTGCACAGCGCGAGCGCGCCGGCGGTACCTGCCCACCGGCCGCGTAGCGCAGCGGCTTCGGCGAGCCCGCGCGTATCGAGCGGATCGTCGTCGGGAAACGTGCCGGTGCGCATCGCCCGGGTCGATGCGTGTGCGATCAGGCGCAGCGAGGTAGGCATGTTCATGTCGGTTTTCGGATGATCCGGGACGGGCGCACGTGCCCGCCTGGCGCCGCTTCAATGCGCGAACGTTCGCGCGTACAATTCGCCCGATACGAAGCGCGGAAGCCGGTGCAAGCCCGGCGCGGTCGCGCCACTGTAACCGGTGATCGTTGATCCCGGAAGCCAGACCTGCCTTCGTACCCATCCAACATTTATCGGGGCGCGATTCCCCTGAGGTGCATCCATGAGCGAAGCAGTGCTGAAGCCGGCGGTCGTGCCGGCGCCCATCCCCGTCCGTGAACTGTTGCCGTGGGCCGTGTTCGTCGGCCTGATCCTGTTGCTCGCGCTTTATTTCGTCGGCGCGGAACAAGGTGCGACGTCGCTCGTGCCGGGCATGTACGTCCACGAATTCGTCCACGACGGCCGCCACCTGCTCGGCTTCCCCTGCCACTGACGCGGAGTTCACGATGGTCGGAAAGCTGCTCATGCGCGGGATGCTCGCAGGCATCGCCGCAGGCCTCCTCACGTTCGGTTTCGCGAAGGTCGTCGGCGAACCGCAAGTCGATCAGGCAATCTCCTTTGAAGAAAAAGCCGACGCCGCCAAGGGCGACGCGCCGGAGCCGGAGCTGGTCAGCCGCCGCACGCAGGCCGGCCTCGGCTTGCTGACGGGCGTCGTGACCTATGGCGCGGCATTCGGCGGGCTGTTCTCGCTGGTCTTCGCGTATGCGTATGGGCGAGGCAGCCGCCTCCCGGCCCGTCCGCTGGCCGCGTGGCTCGCGCTGGCGGCGTTCATCGCGCTCGTGATCGTGCCGAACCTCAAGTACCCGGCCAATCCGCCGTCGGTCGGCGACCCCGACACGATCGGCTATCGCACGGGCCTGTTCTTCCTGATGATCGCGATCTCGGTCGCGACGATGGTGTTCTCGGTCAGCGTACGCCGCCATCTGCTGGCGAAGCTCGGCCAGTGGAACGCATCGATCGTCGCCGGGCTCGTGTTCGTCGCGATCATCGCGGCCGTGCAGATCGGGTTGCCGTCCGTCAGCGAGTTGCCGGCCGATTTCCCGGCGGCCTTGCTGTGGAAGTTTCGCGTGGCGGCGATCGGCATGCAGGTGATCATGTGGACGACGATCGGCCTGCTGTTCGGCGCATGGGTCGAGCGCAGCGAACGCATCGCCATGCGCGCCGCCTGACGCGCATGGCAACGGGGCCCGCCTAGCGCAGCATGCGTGGCGCGCTCCCCGTCGATTCGCGCGCCAGCGCGACGAACGCAGCCAGATAGTCGATCGATGCGTCCGCTTCGCGGGTGCCGAGGAAGATCTGCTTCGCGATTCCCTTCTTGCCGAGCTTGACCGGCACGACCGGCATCCGGTCGGCGTATTCGTCGGCAAGCCATCTCGGCAGCGCGGCCACGCCGCGCCCGCTCGCCACCATCTGCAGCATGATGTCGGTCGTTTCGATCGACTTGTGCCGCCTCGGCACGATGCCGGCCGGCGTCAGGAACTGGTTGTAGATGTCGAGCCGGTCGGTTTCGACCGGATAGGTGATCAGGATCTCGTCGGTCAGCTGTTCGGGCGTCACGTAATCGGCGTTTGCGAACCGGTGCGAATCGGCGACCACCAGCACCTGCTCGTAGTCGAACACGGGGTCGAAGCGTAGCCCCGGCTTGTTCAGCGGATCGGGCGTCACGAGCACGTCGATGTCATAGCCGAACAGGGCGCCGATGCCGCCGAACTGGAAGCGCTGCTTCACGTCCACGTCGACGTCGGGCCAGCGCGACAGGTACGGCGACACGACCTTCAGCAGCCACTGGTAGCACGGGTGGCACTCCATCCCGATGCGCAGCGTGCCGCGCTCGCCCTTTGCGTACTGCTTCATCCGCTCCTCGGCGAGCTCGAACTGCGGCAGCAGCCGGTTTGCCAGCTTCAGCAGATACTGCCCGCCCTGGGTGAGCCGCAGGCCGCGGCCCTCCCGATCCCAGATCGGCGTGCCGAGCTGCTGCTCGATTTTCCGGACGGTATGGCTGAGTGCCGATTGCGTGAGGTGCAGTGCGTGGGCGGCCGCGGTCAGTGAGCCCTGGCGCTCGACTTCACGGATCACGACGAGATGGAATCGTTCCAGCATGGATATCGCTCGTGTAACGGATACATGAACAGATTTAATGGATTAATGAAATAATGCCATTTTATTTCATGGGATGAAATCCCTATGATGGCTGCCGGATCTTCACTTCTTCTGGACGGCAGCTCATGGTCACGACACACAACCTCGGTTTCCCGCGCATCGGTGCGAAGCGCGAACTCAAGTTCGGTCTCGAACGCTACTGGAAGGGCGAATCGTCGCGCGACGAGCTGAAGGCGCTCGGCGCCGAGCTGCGCAAGCGTCACTGGAACGACCAGCGCGACCTGGACCTGGTCCCGATCGGCGACTTCGCGTTCTACGATCAGGTGCTCGACATGAGCTTCACGCTCGGCAACCTGCCGAAGCGCGTGCAGGGTTTCCACGGCGATGTGCTCGACAACTATTTCCGCGTCGCGCGCGGCCGTTCGGCGCAGTCGGCGGACGAGCATGCGGCGTGCTGCGGCGGGGTCGCCGCCGGTGAAATGACGAAGTGGTTCGATACGAACTACCACTACATCGTGCCGGAATTCCATGCGGACACGAACTTCTCGCTCGACCCGTCGCGCCTGCTCCAGCAACTGGCGGAAGCGCAGGCGCAGGGCGTGGCCGTGAAGCCGGTCATCCTCGGCCCCGTCACGTACCTGTGGCTCGGCAAGGCGAAGGACGATTCCGACCGCCTCGCGCTGCTGCCGAAGCTACTGCCCGTGTACGGCGCGCTGCTCGACACGCTGACCGCGCAGGGCGTCGAATGGGTGCAGATCGACGAACCGATCCTCGTCACCGAACTCGACGCCGAGTGGCGTCAGGCATTGCGCACCGCCTATGCGGCACTGGAAACGCGTCGCATCAAGCTGCTGCTCGCCACCTACTTCGGCCAGCTCCAGGAGAACCTGGCGCTCGCGAGCTCGTTGCCGGTCGACGGCCTGCATGTCGATGCGATCAACGCACGCGACGAAGTCGACACGCTGGTGCGTGAACTGCCGGCCGAGCGCGTGCTGTCGGTTGGCGCGATCAACGGCCGCAACATCTGGAAGACGGACCTGAACGCGACGCTCGACTGGCTCGAACCGCTCGCGAAGCAACTGGGCGATCGCCTGTGGCTCGCCCCGTCGTGCTCGCTGCTGCACGTGCCGGTCGATCTCGCGAGCGAGGAGAAGCTTGATGCGGAAATCCGCTCGTGGCTCGCGTTCGCGCTGCAGAAGCTCGACGAGCTGAAGGTGCTCGCGACCGCGCTGAACGAAGGCCGCGACAAGGTGGCCGATGCACTGGCGGCGAACGCTGCCGCGATCCATGCGCGCCGCCACTCGCCGCGCGTGCACAACCCGGCGGTGAAGGCCGCGATCGCCCGCATCGACGCGCAGCTCGGCAACCGCGTGAGCCCCTACACGCAGCGTGCGTCGAAGCAGTCGGCACGCCTGAAACTGCCGGCGTTCCCGACGACGACGATCGGCTCGTTCCCGCAGACCGGCGAAATCCGTCACGCGCGCAGCCAGTTCAAGGCCGGTGCGCTGGACGATGCGGGCTACCGGGCCGCGATGCAGGCTGAAATCGAACGCAGCGTGCGCGAGCAGGAAGCACTGGAACTCGACGTGCTGGTGCATGGCGAAGCCGAGCGCAACGACATGGTCGAATACTTCGGCGAGCAGCTCGACGGCTACGCGTTCAGCCAGTTCGGCTGGGTGCAGTCGTACGGTTCGCGCTGCGTGAAGCCGCCGATCCTGTTCGGCGACATCAGCCGCCCGAAGGCGATGACGGTCGAATGGATCACGTATGCGCAGTCGCTGACGAACAAGCCGATGAAGGGCATGCTGACCGGCCCCGTGACGATCCTGAACTGGTCGTTCGTGCGCGACGACCAGCCGCGCTCGGTGTCGTGCTACCAGCTCGCGCTGGCGATCCGCGAGGAAGTGCTCGATCTCGAGAAGGCCGGCGTGCGCGTGATCCAGATCGACGAGGCCGCGCTGCGCGAAGGGCTGCCGCTGCGCCGCGCGCAATGGGGCGCGTACCTGAAGTGGGCGGTCGAGTCGTTCCGCATCACCGCGAACGGCGTGCAGGACGACACGCAGATCCATACGCACATGTGCTATTCGGAGTTCAACGACATCATCGCGTCGATCGCCGACATGGATGCGGACGTGATCACGATCGAGACCTCGCGCTCGGACATGGAACTGCTCGACGCGTTCGACGACTTCAAGTATCCGAACGAGATCGGGCCGGGCGTGTACGACATTCACTCGCCGAACATCCCGACGCAGGAACATATCGTCGGCCTGATGAGGAAGGCGGCGGAACGGATTCCGGCGGAGCGTCTGTGGGTGAATCCGGACTGCGGGCTGAAGACGCGCCAGTGGGCGGAAGTGATTCCGGCGCTGACGAACATGGTCGCCGCCGCGAAGACGCTGCGCAGCCAGGTGCAATAACGCAGCGAGCGCTGCACGCCGCCGTTGCGATCGAAGATCGGACGGCAAAAAAACGGCCCGCGGAAGCGGGCCGTTTTGCGTCATGCGTGCACTTGCGTTACGCCGGGCGTGCGCCGCGCGGCAGCGGCTCGTTCGTCTTGCCGGGCGCGCCGGCATCGTCGATGCTGACGCGGCGCGAGATCAGCCACACGCACAGCGACGACAGGAGCGCGGCGCTCGTGTACTGGAGCGCGAGCGGCCACCATTGCGGCGCGGTGTTCTGCGCGATGATGGTCGCGACGAGCGGCGTGAGGCCGCCGGCGAGTGCGCCGCACACCTGGTACGCGATCGAGATCGCCGTGTAGCGGATGCGTGCGACGAAGATGCCGCTGACGAAGCCCGCGACCACCGAGTAGTAGCCCGATTCCGCGAGCGTCGCGAGGCCGACGCCGACCGTGATCGACAGCGGCGTGCCCATGTGCACGAGCGGCAGCATCACGAACGGGACGATCGCGGCCCATGCGCCGGTGATCAGCAGCACGCGCGTGGTGCCGAAGCGCTGCGCGAGGAACGCGGCCGCGAGCTGCACGACGAACTGCAGCACCGCGACGATCGTCATGCAATGCAGCACCATCGACCGGTCGAGCGACAGGAACTGCGTCGCGTAGCTGATCATGAAGATGTTGCTGAAATACACGCCGGCGATGCCGTACACGTTCGCACCGATCGCGAGCAGCAGCAGCGGCCAGTACTTGAGCGCTTCACGCAGCGGCTTTTGCGCGATGTTGCCGCTCTTCCTGACTTCCTCGAACTCGGGCGATTCGGACACGCTCGCGCGGATCACGAAGCCGACGATCAGCAGTACGGAACTCGCGAGGAACGGCACGCGCCAGCCCCAGCTCATCATGTCTTCCTTCGACAGCGTGCTGATCGCGCCGAACGCGAGCATCGACAGGATCAGGCCACTCGCGCTGCCGAGCTGCGCGAACGACGCGAAGAACGTGCGTTTGCCTTCCGGCGCATGTTCGCCGGCAAGCAGCACCGCGCCGCCCCATTCGCCGCCGACCGCGATGCCTTGCAGCACCCGCATCAGCACGAGCAGGACCGGTGCGATCACACCGGCTTGCGCGTGGGTCGGCAGCAGGCCGATCGCGACCGTCGACACGGCCATCAGCATCAGCGTCGCGAGCAGCGAGCGCTTGCGGCCGAAGCGGTCGCCGAGATAGCCGAACATCACGCCGCCGAGCGGGCGCGCGAAGAAGCCCACCGCGAACGAGCCGAACGATGCGAGCAGGCTGACGAAGCGGTTTTCGCCGGGAAAGAACAGCGGCCCGAACACGATGGCGGCGGCGGTCGCGTAGCTATAGAAGTCGTACCACTCGATCGTGGTGCCGACGAACGACGCGAGCGCCGCACGCTTGGGTTGCTTGACGGAAGTCCCCATCTTGATAAGTGCTCCTCTGGAATCCTTTGATTTTGGAATAGGGGGTGGCGCGGGAATCAGTCGCGGTACTTGACGCCCGGCAGCACGCACAGCAGCTCGTAGGCGAGGTTCGCGCCGAGCAGCGCCGTGGTGCCGAACGGGTCGTACGGCGGCGCGACTTCGACGAGATCGCAACCGACGATGTTCAGCCCCTTCGCGCCGCGGATGATCTCGAGCGCCTGCGGCACCGTGAGGCCCGCGATTTCCGGCGTGCCGGTGCCCGGCGCGTACGCCGGGTCGATGCCGTCGATGTCGAAGCTGATGTAGACGGGCGTGTCGCCGACGCGCGCGCGCACTTCTTCCATCAGCGGCGCGAGCGACTTGTTCCAGCATTCCTCGGCCTGGACGACGCGGAAGCCCTGCTCGCGGCACCAGTCGAAATCCTCGGCCGCGTAGCCGGTGCCGCGCAGGCCGATCTGCGTGACCTTGTCGCCGTGCAGCAGGCCTTCCTCGACCGCGCGGCGGAACGGCGTGCCGTGCGCGATCTTTTCGCCCATCATCGTGTCGTTCACGTCGGCGTGTGCATCGACGTGGATCAATGCAACCTTGCCGTGCTTGCGGTGGATCGCGCGCAGGATCGGCAGCGCGATCGTGTGGTCGCCGCCCAGCGTGATCGGCTTGCAGTCGTGCTCGAGGATCGCGTCGTACGCGGCTTCGATGCGCGCGATGGAATCGTGCAGGTTGTACGGATTGATCGCGACGTCGCCGATGTCGGCGATCTGCAGCGAATCGAACGGCGCGGCGCGCGTGGCCATGTTGTACGGGCGCAGCAGCACGGATTCGGTGCGGATCTGGCGCGGGCCGAAGCGTGCGCCGGTGCGGTTGGAGGTGCCGAGGTCGAACGGCACGCCGACGAAGCAGGCGTCGAGGCCTTCGGCGCTCGCCACGTGCGGCAGGCGCATCATCGTCGCGATGCCGCCGCAGCGCGGCATTTCATTGCCGCCGAGCGGCTGGAAATGGGTGTGGTCGTTCATGGGCTGTCTCTTCCGATGTGGGGTTGCCGTATCATGCGACGCGGCTTGGCGCACAGTTTTACGCGCTCCGCCGGGAAAGAAGAATGCGAAGATATCGACGTAAACATCGATTTTCATCGATGTATGGAAGGGGATGAACGTGCTGGGGAATCTGTCGACCCTCGATCTGCGGTTGATCCGCGTGTTTCTCGCGGTCACGGACGCGGGCGGCGTGTCGGCCGCGCAGGCCGTGCTGAACGTCGGGCAGTCGACGATCAGCGCGCAGCTTTCGTCGCTGGAGACGCGGCTCGGCTACCGGCTCTGCGAGCGCGGCCGCAGCGGTTTCCGGCTCACGCCGAAGGGCGAGCGGTTTCACGCGATGAGCCGCAAGCTGCTCGCGGCGCTCGACGAATTCGGGATGGCCGCGCGGCACATGGACCGCCAGCTGGTCGGCACGCTGCACATCGGCCTGATCGGCCATACGCCGGTGAGCCAGAACGCGCGGATCGCCGAGGCGATCGCCGCGTTCCGCACGCGCGACGAGGCCGTGCGCTTCTCGATCTCCGTGCGCGCGCCGGGCGATCTCGAGGAGAAGCTGCTGAGCGACGAGATCCAGATCGCGGTCGGCTACTTCTGGCACCGGGTGCCGTCGCTGCACTACACGCCGCTGTTCATCGAGCGCCAGGTCGCGTACTGCGGGCGCGGCCATCCGCTGTTCGACGGCGCCGGCGCGCTGACGCCGGCCGACGTCGCGGGCTTCGAATGGGCGTGGCGCTCGTATCCGCTGCCCGAAGCGCAGATGTCGACGACGCCCGACCGCGTGACCGCGACGGCCGACAACATGGAGGCCGTCGCGCTGCTGATCCTGTCCGGCCACCACCTCGGCTACCTGCCGCAGCATTTCGCGGCGCCCTACGTCGCGCAGGGGCTGCTCGCGCCGCTCAATCCGGAGCAACTGCGCTACGACGTCACGTTCCACATGGTCGTCGCCCGCAACGGGCGCGGCAATCCGCTCGTGGAAGCGTTTCTCGAGGATCTGGAACGCGCGCACCAGCCGACCGACATCGAGTAGGCGGCCGGAATCGACAATGTGAGCGAGTGTTGCGGCGGCGCGGCCCGACGCGGCCCACATCGATGGGCGTCGAAGTGACGAAACGGGTGTCGGGCCCGGCTTGCGTGAACCGTGCCCGCGCCGGCATCACGGCACCGGCAGCCCCGCGTCGTGCTTGACCTCGCGCAGCGACAGCGCCGATTCGATCGACGTCACGCCCGGCAGCATCCGCAGCGATTCGCGCAGGAACGTGCCGTAATCGTCGAGATCGCGCGCCACGACCTGCAGCAAGTAATCGGCGGTGCCCGCCACGTTGTGGCACGCCAGGATCCGCTCGATGCCGAGCACTTCCCGCTCGAAGCGGTCGGCGGTCTTGCGGTCGTGCGTCGCGAACCGCACGAGCACGAACGCAACGACGCCGAAGCCGAGCGCCTGGCGCGACAGCTGCGCGCGGTATCGCTCGATGTAACCGTCGTTTTCGAGGCGCTTCAGGCGGCGCGCGCAAGGGGTCTCGGAGAGGCCCACGGTGTCGGCGAGGCGGGCGATCGGCAGGCGGCCGTCGCGCTGCACCGCGGCCAGGATGGCGCGGTCGGTCTTGTCGAGTTCGGTCATGATGGCGGATTCCTGATGCGAATTCAGCGATTGTGGCGGATTCCCCTACGGATCGCCAATCCTGAGCCAAAGATGGCCAATAATCCCTCGCGCTCCAGCGGCAACATATCGCCGTAGGAGGAGAGGGGCAGACCATGATTTCCACGCATTTGCTGTTGATTTATCTTGCCGCGCTGGCGGCCATCTACGCGGTGCCGGGGCCGGACATGGCGCTCGTGCTGCAGACCAGCATCGGCCGCGGCGTGCGGCCGGGGATGGCGGCCGCCGCCGGCCTGTCGCTCGCGCGCACCGCGCACGTGACGCTGTCCGCCTGCGGTGTCGCGGCGCTGATCCGCAGCGCGCCGTGGCTGTACGAAGTGATCCGCTACGGCGGCGCGCTGTATCTCGCGTATGTCGCGATCCAGGTGTTCCGTTCGCCCGTGTTCGCGCTCGGCGACGGCGACGCGGCGGCCACGGCGGGCGAGTTGCGGCAGTCGTTCGTGAAGGGCCTGCTCACCAACCTGCTGAACCCGAAGGCGCTGTTGTTCTGCTCGGTGCTGCTGCCGCAGTTCGTGCGCCCCGAGGGCGGGCCGGTCGTGTTGCAGATGTTCGAACTGGGCGCGCTGCTGGTGGCGGCCGGCGTGTGCTTCGACCTCGCGTGCGTGTTCGGCGCGTCGCGGATCGCCGCGTGGATGCGTGCGCATCGGCTCGCGCAGACGGTACAGCGCTGGACGTTTTCCGCGGCGCTGATCGGCTTTGCGCTGCGCCTGTCGATGGACTGAGTGCCGCCGCGGCGCTGCGCCGGCGCAGGTCGCGCGGCGCGTCGCCGCATCCGATGAGGGCCGCGCGCAACGCCGGCCCGCGCATGCGCCCCGCCGCAAAAGGGCGTGCGCGCAAATCGTCTGACTGATCTAAACTCCCTGTTACTTCGCGCTGTCGCGAACCCGAACGACCGAACGGAACCGTCTCCCGCCGGCCCTGTCCGATTTCCTGGCTGTTCCGTGCAACGCGGTACCAAGGAGGGTCTGAACATGGCAAGGCATCTTCACGCCGACCGTGAACCCCGAATCGTCGCCGAGTCCAAGTGCCTCGGCCCGTGCGATCCGGCAGAACGCATCCACGTCACGATCATGTTGCGGCGGCAGGAAGAAGGGCAACTCGATACGCTGCTTCACCAGCTCGCCACCGGCGACGCGCAAGCGAAACCGGTGTCGCGCGAAACCTTCGCGCAACGTTTTTCCGCCAATCCCGACGACATTCGCAAGGCCGAGGACTTCGCGCGTCGCCACCAGCTGACGGTCGATCGCGTCGATCCGGTCGAAAGCGTCGTCGTGGTGTCCGGCACGATCCAGCAGTTCGAAGCCGCGTTCGGCGTCAAGCTCGAGCGCTTCGAGCATCGGTCGATCGGCCAGTATCGCGGCCGCTCCGGCCCGATCGCGCTGCCCGACGATCTCGGCGACGCCGTCACGGCCGTGCTCGGCCTCGACAGCCGTCCGCAGGCGCGGCCGCACTTCCGGCTGAGGCCGCCGTTCACGCCCGCGCGCGGCGGCGCGGCGGGCGTCACGTTCACCCCGGTCCAGCTCGCATCGCTGTACGGCTTCCCGGCCGGCGACGGCGCCGGGCAGTGCATCGCGATCATCGAGCTCGGCGGCGGCTACCGCGCGGCGGACATCCAGCAGTATTTCCGCGGGCTCGGCATCACGAAGCCGCCGACGCTCGTCGACGTCAACGTCGGCACCGGCCGCAACACGCCGACCGGCGATCCGAGCGGCCCGGACGGTGAAGTCGCGCTCGACATCGAGATCGCCGGCGCGATCGCGCCGGCCGCGAAGATCGCCGTCTATTTCGCGGCCAACAGCGACGCGGGCTTCATCCAGGCCGTCAACGCGGCCGTCAGCGACACGACCAACAAGCCGTCGGTGATCTCGATCAGCTGGGGCGGCCCGGAGGCCATCTGGCAGGCGCAGTCCGCTCAGGCGTTCAACCGCGTGCTGCAGGCGGCGGCCGCGCAGGGCATCACGGTGTGCGCGGCCTCCGGCGACAGCGGCTCGGGCGACGGGTTGCAGGACGGCGCCGATCATGTCGACTTCCCCGCATCGAGCCCGTATGTGCTCGGCTGCGGCGGCACGCAGCTCGACGCGCTGCCCGGGCAGGGCATCCGCAGCGAGGTCGCGTGGAACGACGAGGCAGCCGGCGGCGGCGCGGGCGGGGGCGGCGTCAGCACGCTGTTCGACCTGCCGGTGTGGCAGCAGGGGCTTGCCGCGACGCTGGCCGACGGCAGCCGCGTGCCGCTCGCGAAGCGCGGCGTGCCGGACGTCGCCGGCGATGCGTCGCCGCAGACCGGCTACGAAGTGTCGATCGCCGGCACGGCCACGGTAATGGGCGGCACGAGTGCGGTCGCGCCGCTGTGGGCCGCGCTGATCGCGCGGATCAACGCGGCGGCTAGTGCGGCGGCCAGTGCGGCTGGCGGTGCGCCCGCTGGCTGGGTCAATCCGGTGCTCTACAGGAATCCGGGTGCGCTGCGCGACATCACGCACGGCTCGAACGGGACCTACGCGGCCGCGCAGGGCTGGGATGCCTGCACGGGCCTCGGCAGCCCGAACGGCGCGCAGCTCGCCGCGATCCTGACGCGCAAGCCGTCGAGCTGACGGCCGCGGTACACGTCTTTCCGCATGGCGCGGGCTTCCTGCCCGCGCCTTTTTCTCACCTCCAGGAGCAGCACGATGGGCATCGATTCCGCATCTTCCGGCGGCGTGTATCCGCTGCATCACGGCGACCACAATTCGCATGGCGTGCCGCCGACCGTCAACCCGGTCGCGTTGAGCCACGGCCGTGACCAGCCGTTCTTCGATCCGGTTGCTTACGGCAACGGCCCCGACGATTCGGTGACCGACACCACCGAGGCCGCCGCGATCACGCATCACACGATCCTGATCGACGGGAAGCGCATCGCCTACACGGCGACGGCCGGCCATCTCGTGACGGTCGACCCGAGCAGTTCGCAGCCGGCCGCGAAGCTGTTCTACGTCGCGTTCACGGCCGATGGCGCGAAGGAAGAAACGCGGCCCGTGACGTTCTTCTACAACGGCGGGCCCGGCTCGTCGTCGGTGTTCGTGCTGTTGGGCTCGTTCGCGCCGAAGCGCATCAAGACGTCGATGCCGGGGTTCACGCCGCCCGCGCCGTACCAGATGGAAGACAACCCGGACAGCATGATCGACCACAGCGACCTGGTGTTCATCAACCCGGTCGGCACCGGCTATTCGGCGGCCGTCGCGCCGAACAAGAACCGCAACTTCTGGGGCGTCGACCAGGATGCGGATTCGCTGAAGCAGTTCATCAAGCGCTACCTGACGAAGAACAACCGCTGGAATTCGCCGAAATACCTGTTCGGCGAATCGTACGGCACCGCGCGCAGCTGCGTGCTCGCGTACAAGCTGCACGAGGACGGCGTCGACCTGAACGGCGTCACGCTGCAATCGTCGATCCTCGACTACCGGCAGGCCGGCAACCCGGTCGGCGCGCTGCCGACCGCGGCGGCCGATGCGTGGTACCACAAGAAACTTGGCGTCACGCCGGCGCCGACCGATCTCGGCGCGTTCGTCGAGGAAGTCGCGCAGTTCGCGCGCACCGACTACCTGAAAGCGTTGCGCACGGTCCCGCATGCGGACCCGGCCGCCGTGGAGAAGCTGTCGCAATACACGGGCATCGATACGGCGACGCTGCAATCATGGAGCCTCGACATCGCCGGCTACGACGCGCGCGGCAATTCGCTGTTCCTGACGACGCTGCTGCATGCGCAGGGGCTCGCGCTCGGCTCGTACGACGGCCGCGTGACCGGGATCTCGTCGGGCATCGCCGGCAAGATCGACCCGAACTCGGGTGGCAACGATCCGACGATGACGGCCGTGACGGGCGTCTATACGGCGATGTGGAACAGTTACCTGAACGAGCAGCTGAAGTTCACGTCGAATTCCGCGTTCACCGACCTGAACGACCAGGCGTTCCAGAACTGGGATTTCAGCCACATCGATCCGACCGGCGCGCAGCAGGGCATCGATGCGCAGGGGAACGTGATCCTCTATACGGCCGGCGATCTCGCCGCGGTGATGGCGCTGAACGTCGACCTGAAGGTGCTGTCGGCGAACGGCTTCTACGATTTCGTCACGCCGTTCTACCAGACCGTGATCGACCTGCAGCAGATGCCGCTCGAGGACCAGAAGGTGCGGCAGAACCTGTCCGCGCGTTTTTATCCGTCGGGGCACATGGTGTATCTCGACGGCGGCTCGCGTACCGCGCTCAAGCGCGATCTCGCGGCGATGTACGACGCGACGGTCAGCGATACGGGGGCGCGGATGCGGATTCGCGCGCTGCAGGCGTCGAAGACGGGCGGGCACGCATAGGGTTGCCCGGCGCCGGGTTGCCGCGCGTAGCCGTCAAGGCCGCGCGCGGCGGTCGGGCTCCGACGCTGCCGGCCGGCCGCCACGCGCGGTAGCGCAGGATTGCGACGCGGCAGTCGTCCTGCCGCGGTCGCGACTTACGCGGCCGGCCAGTCGAACGGCGTGTACGGCAGCGCGCGCTTGTGGCGCGAACCGTCGAAGAAGCGCAGCACCGTTTCGTATACGCGGTCTTCGACCGGCTTGCCTTCGAGGAAATCGTCGATCTCGTCGTAGGTCACGCCGTACGCGTGCTCGTCGGGCCGCAGCGGGCGCAGTTCCTCGAGGTCGGCCGTCGGCACCTTCATCACGATCAGCTCCTCGCCGCCGAGCGCACGCGCGACCGCGCGGACGCGCCGTTTGCTCAGGCCCGCGAGCGGCAGGATGTCCGCGCCGCCGTCGCCGAACTTCGTGAAGAAACCCATCAGCGATTCGGCCGCATGGTCGGTACCGATCACGATGCCGCGCCGTGCGCCGGCCACCGCATACTGCGCGATCATGCGCTCGCGCGCCTTGATGTTGCCGTGCACGAAATCCTGCTGCGCCGGCGTTTCGAATGCGTGGCCGGAGGCGACCAGCGAGCGGAGCATCGCGTCGGCGGCCGGCTTCACGTCGACCGTCAGCACCTCGTCCGCGCGCACGAACGCGAGCGCGCGCTGTGCATCGGCTTCGTCGTTCTGCACGCCGTTCGGCAAGCGCATCGCGATGAAGCGCGCATCGTAGCCGTCGGCGCGCAGGCGCTCGACCGCCAGTTGCGCGAGCCGGCCGGCCGTCGACGAATCGACGCCGCCGCTGATGCCGAGCACGTACGACCGCAGGCCGGTCGAGCGAAGATATTGCGCGAGGAAATCGATGCGGCGCTCGATCTCGGCCTCGGCGTCGAAGTGCGGGGCAACGTTCAGTTCGGCAATGATCGCGCGCTGGCGGCTGGCGTAATCGGCGAATGTCATGAAGGAAGTTCCGGAACGAAATTCAAGGCGCCCATCATAAGCGCAATCGCGGCGCGGTGCCGCGCCGGGCGTGCGTTCCGGCGGTTTTGCGTTGCATCGGCGAGACGGGCCGCATCGTCGTGGTGCACGCTGCGCCGGGCGGGTGCGGGATGCCGCGTGACGCGCATCCTTGTGCCCGACGCCGACGCCGACGCCGACGCCGACGCCGACGCCGACGCCGACGCCAACACCGACACCGACACCGACACCGACACCGACACCGACACCGACACCGACACCGACACCGACACCGACACCGACACGTGCACCGGCCCGGCCCGGCGGCGCGCGTCAGCGCCGCGCGAGCACGACGCCCACCAGCGCGAGCGCGAAGCCGGCGAGCTGGATCGCCGCGAGCGTTTCGCCGAACAGCCAGTAGCCCTGCAGCGCGGCCAGCGGCGGCGCGAGGAACAGCAGCGACGTCGCGCGCGCGGCGTTGCCGCGGCGCAGCATCCACATCAGCATCGTGACCGCGCCGCCCGACAGGAACACGACGCCCCACACCAGCGACACCCACAGCGCTGGCGCGCCGATCCAGCGGGTTTCGTGAAGCAGCGCGACGAAGACGGCCGCGACGATCGCCGCGCCGAAATTCTGCACGGCAACCGCCGTGCGCAGGTCGCTTTGCGCGAGCTTGCCCTTCTGGTACAGCGAGCCGGCGGTGATCGACCCGACCGCGAGCACCGAGACGGCGACGACGAGCCACGCGGGCGCGGCGCCCGGCGCCGACGCGACACCGCCCGTCACCTTCGGCGCGAGCACGAGCGCGACGCCGGCGAGCCCGAGCGCCATCCCGAGCCAGCCGCGCGCGGGGAGGCGCTCGTTGAACAGCGGTACGGCGAGCACGGCGGTGGCGAGCGGCTGCAGCGCGCCGAGCAGTGCCATGACGCCTGCGTTCAGCCCTTGCGCGACGGCCCAGTAGCTCGCGCCGAGATAGACGCCCTGCAGCAGCGCGCCCGCGATCAGGTGGCGCGGCCATTCGCGCCGGGCCGGCCACGGCGCGCGCGCGACGAGCGCCACCGCGCCGAATAGCGCGGCCGTGCCCGCGAAACGCGCAAGCAGGAACAGGTTGGGATCGGCGTAGGGCTTGATGGCCCGCGCAACGATGAAGCCGGTGGACCAGAGTGCGACGAAAGCGGCGGCGACGAGCGAGGTCAGCATGCATGGCGGGCCGCGATGCGGCCGGACAGAATCGTGAAGTCGGCCAGTATCGGGGGAAGCGATGCCGGCGTCTTGTCGAATCCTGCACTCATGCCGCGTGCCGAAGGTGCGCCACGTGCGCCACGTGCGCCACGTGCGCCACGTGCGGCCGTCGGTGCGGGCCGGGCGGTGCCGACGGAACGGGACGGGCGCCGCCCGGCGTGCGCAGCGGGCGGGCGTGAAGCAGCGGAGATCAGTCGATCGAGAACGTGTCGAGCGGCTGGTTGGCGCGGGCGTCGGTCGCGAAGCGCGTGGCGAGCTGTTCGTAGAGCCGGCGGGCCTCGTCGAGCGTCAGGTCGATCCAGTACGGATCGCCGGCCGCGTCGTTGAGTCGTTCGGGTGGAAACTGGATTTCGATCACACTGCCTTTGCGATACATGGCGCGAGCCCCTTTGCTTGGTCTGTCGTTCGGCGAAGCGCAAAGTGTAGCAACCGGCGCCGCGCCGATTCGCGCGCGTCGGGCAATACAGAATTTCGCTTTCGGGAAACGTGGCCCGCCCGGCGTCCCGCCGCCGTCAAATGCCGGTCAAACGGCCGTAATACAATGGGCGGCTTACCCATTACCAGTCGCCTCGGGCGCACACGCGATGCTGGCGGAACAACGTCATCAATTCATCCTGTCGGAGCTCGGACGATCGGGCGCATTGTCGGTCGCGGAACTCGTCCGCTCGCTCGACGTGTCGCGCGAGACCGTGCGGCGCGACCTGAACGCACTGGCCGCACGCGGCCTGCTCGTGATGACGCACGGCGGCGCGCTGGCCGCGGATCGCCGTGAGCCGAGCCTGTCGGAGCGCGAAGCCGCGAATGCCGAAGCGAAGCGCACGATCGGGCGGCGCGCAGCCGAGTTCGTGCCCGACGATGCGTCGGTGCTGATCGATTCGGGCAGCACGCCGCATGCGGTTGCGCTCGCGCTCGCCGACCGGCACCGGCTGTCGATCTACACGAACGACTGGCGTACCGCGTTCGTGCTCGCGCGACGCAACGGCAATCGCGTGACGCTGCTCGGCGGCGAGCTGTCCGACGACGAGGACGCCACCTTCGGGCTCGACACGATCCAGCAACTCGCGCAGTACCACGTCGATTTCGCGTTCATCGGCGCCGGCGGCATCACGCCCGACGGCGAATGCACCGACTACTCGCGGCTCGCGGCCGAGGTGCGCAGCCGCATGATCGCGGCGGCCGGCACCGCGATGATCGTCGCCGATCATTCGAAATTCGGCCGCGTGACGCCGGTGCGGATCAACGGCACGGCCGCCGCGCGCTATCTCGTGACCGAGCGCGCGCCCGACAAGGCCGTGCGCCGCGCGCTGACCGCGCGCGGGATCGAGCTGCTCGTGTGCGACTGACGCGCGCCGGACATACAAGGTTCATCGAACCGTCATTCCGCGGGAAGATCTGCCGTCAAGACTGACTCATTCACCTCGACCGGCCGCCAGGCCAGGGAGCAACGAATGACCGTCAGCGTGCGCAGCTATCTTTCCCCCACCTTGGTCCTGCTGGCCTTCGACTGGCCCGATGCGGCGTCGCGTGCCGATTTCCTCGGTTTCGCGATCCGGCGCACGCCGGGCTTCTGGTCGGCCGACGGCAAGACGCGCGCGCCGGACAGCTGGCTGCCGAACCGCCTGACGTTCGACGGCCCGGCCGCGCACACGCAGGGCGACGCGCCGACCGACCAGGCGCCGATCCAGAAATTCATGTGGTGGGACGCGCGCATCGATCCGCAGGATCGCGGCGCGTCGTTTCGCTACGACGTGTATCCGGTCGTCGGCACGCCGACGAATCTGCAGGTACTCGACGCGCAAGCCGGCGTGTGCGACGTCGTGCTGCCCGCCCATGTCGAGGACGGCATCGGCACGTGGTTCAACCGCGCGGTGGTCAGTTCTCAGGCGTTCGCCAAGCAGGTGGCGGCGCTGGGCCTCGCGCCGAATGCGGCGCCGAGCGACGCGCAGGCGCTGAAGCTGCGCACCTGGCTTGCGAACGACATGGAGCAGGTGTTCGCGGAGATGCTCGAGCCGGCATCGCGCGCGGCGTCGGCCGTCTATCACCTGACCGACACGCTGTGGGCGCTGCCCGCGTTCGAAGCGTTCGGGCGCACCCACGGCGAAGCGTCGCTCGCGATCGTCTACGACGCGCACACGACGGCGCGCAAGGGCAAGCCGCCGCTACCGTCGCCGAACCAGCCGGCCGTCGACGCGCTGCAGGGGCTCGCGACGCTCGCGCCGCGCGACAGGACGCACATCATGCACGACAAGTTCATCGTGACCGATGCGGCGTCGAACCCGGCGCCCGCGCGCGTGCTGACCGGTTCCGCGAACTTCACGACCGAGGGGCTCACGGAGCAGGCGAACGTGCTGCACGCGTTCGATTCGCCCGAGCTTGCCGCGCTCTACAACGCGCGTGCGCATGCGCTGGCCGGGAATCCGCCGATCGCGGCGACCGCGCGGCTGTCGCCGGGCTGGTCGGAACCGATGACGATCGGCAGCGCGCAGGTGCGGCTCGCGTTTTCGCCGGAGCCGGCGGGGCAGCGCACCGAGATCGACACGATCGTCGCCGCGATCGCGGCCGCGAAGCATTCGGTGTCGTTCTGCCTGTTCATGCCGACCGACGCGGCGCTGCGCGACGCGTGCTTCGCGGCCGGCGACCGCGGGCTGATGATGTTCGGGCTGGTGAACAGGATCAACGCCGGCAGCGCGACGAAGGCCGATGCCGCGCAGCAGGCCGGCCAGACGCTCGATGCGGCGACGCTCGCGAACCTCGAGCTGTATCACCGCAGCCGCGACAACCGCGACGTGATCGATGCCGCGTATTTTTCGCCGGCCACCGTGCCGCAGGGTTTCGAGCCCGAGCTGCGCCTCTTTCCGGGCGAGCCGGCGCCGGCCTTTCCGCCGGTCGTGATCCATCACAAGTTCATCGTGATCGACGCGGAAGGCGCGAATCCGGTCGTCTATACGGGCTCGGCGAACATGAGCCGCAATTCCGAGCAGTACAACGACGAGAACCTGCTCGAGATCCGCGACAAGCGGATCGCGGCGATCTATCTCGCGGAATTCCTGCGGCTTTACGAGCACTATCGTGCACGGGCGCTGGCGATCGATGCGAAGCAGCAGCACGGCACGGGCACCGGCACGGGCACCGGCACGGGCGCGCATGCGCGGCTCGCGCTTGCGCCCGATTCGAGCTGGGCGAAGAAGTACTACGTGGCGGGAAGCCCGGAAGAGAAGGCGCGGATCGCACTGGCGTCGGCCGCGCCGACGGACTGACCCAAGAGAAGGCGACGGGCGCGGATATCGCGCGCCCGGTATGAGGCCGGCCGGGAAACCGGCCGCCGCCGTCGCTTATGCGGCGACGTAGCGCAGCACGGCGTCGGCGATCGTGTCGCGATGCCGGGCGCGCAGGCGCGGCGCCGACGGGTCGCGTCCGAACGCGGCGCCGAACGTGTAGCGGTTCGACACGCGGTGGAAGCAGAACGAGCTGATCAGCAGGTGCAGGTCGAATGCGTCGATGTCCTTGCGGAACGCGCCGCTCGCCGCGCCGCGCTCGACCAGTTCCTCGAGCGTCTTGATGATGCTGACGTTGCGGTTCTTGAACGACTTGAGCTGTTCGAGATACTTCGCGCCGTGGATGTTCTCGATCGACACGAGGCGGACGAAGTCGCGATGCTTGTCGTGATAGTCGAACGTGAATTCGACGAGGCGGCGCATGCCTTCGCGCGGCTCCATGTCGCCGACGTGCAGCTCCTGCTCGAGTGCGCGGATGTCGCCGTACACCTTCTCCAGCACGGCCTCGTACAGGCCTTCCTTGCTTTCGAAGTAGTAGTACAGCATCCGCTTCGTCGTGTTGGTACGCTCGGCGATTGCGTCGACGCGCGCGCCGGCGAGCCCCATCGCGGAGAATTCCTGCGTGGCGACATCGAGGATGTTGCGCTTGGTTTGCTCGGGATCGTATTTGCGCCGCGCATCGGACGGAAGCGCGCGGGTATCGGACGTGGCGGCCTTGCTTCCTGCTTTCATGTGACTTTATTGTGGCTTCGGCGGCGTGGAAAAGGCATTCTAGCATGCGGGAAATCCCCGCCCGGCCGACCTTCCGCTCTAATCGGCGGGGCGGTTCCGGCCGCCGCGGCCGCTCAGCGGCGGCAGGATGCGAGCGCGTCGCGGGCCTGGTACGCCGTGTACGTGAGCTGCGCAGCCGCGAGGCCCGCCAGCCCGAACGTGCGCGTGAGCCCGAACGCGTTGAAGCCTTCCGGCACCGGCCGGCCTTCGGCCAGTGCGGCCGCGAGCGCTTCGCCGGCGACCGTGGTCGGCGCCATCCCGTGGCCGCCGAACGCGATCGCGTGCCACACGCCGTCCGCGTCGCGGCCGATCTGCGGCATCTTGTGCCGCGCGTAGCTCATCAGGCCGCCCCACGCGTAGTCGACCTTCACGTCATCCAGTTGCGGATACACGCGCAGCAGGTCGCGCCGCAGCAGGCGGGCGATCGCGTCGGGGCCGCGGTCGAGCACGGAGATCCGGCCGCCCCACAGGATGCGCGTGTCCTTCAGCGGGCGGTAATAGTCGAACGCGAAACGCGTGTCGTAGATCGCGTACGGTGCGTCGATCGCGTCGGGCAGGCGCGTGCCGAGCGGCTCGGTCGCGATCACGTAGGTCGCGATCGGCAGCACCGCGCGCTCGATGCGCGGCGACACGCCGCGTGCATAACCTCCGCCGGCGAACACGACGTCCTTCGCGCGCACCGTGCCCTGTGCGGTGCGCACGACGTACCCGGCGCCTTCGCGCGCGATGCCGAGCGCGGCCGAGCGTTCGTACACGCGCGCGCCGCCGCGCGATGCGGCCGCCGCGACGCCGAGCACGTACTTGAGCGGATGGAAGTGGAACGCGTTCGGCTCGAACAGGCCGCCGTAATAGCGCTGCGTCTTCAGCCGCTTGCGCAGCGCGTCCGTCGAAACGGGTTCCCAGTCGACGCCGAGTTCGTCCTTCATCAGCGTGCGCACGCTGTCGAGCCTCGAAGGATCGTCGAACCAGTTCGCGAGCATCACGCCCTGGTCGACGATGTCGCAGTCGATGCCGTAGCGCGCGATCCGCGCGCGGATCAGGTCGACCGCATCGACGGTGAGCCGGTATAGCCGGCGCCCCTCGTCGCGGCCGAGCGTGCGCAGCAGGTCGGCGTTGTCGAGGCTGTAACCACCGAAGACGAAGCCGCCATTGCGGCCCGAGGCGCCGAAGCCGACCCGTTCGCTATCGAGCACGACGACGTCGTGCACGCCGCGCTCGACCAGGCCGAGCGCCGTGCAAAGGCCGGCGAGGCCGCCGCCGACGATGCAGACCTGCGTATCGATCGTGCCGGTCAGTTGCGGGTAGGGCTGGCGGGTAACGGTGGCTTCGTAGAAGTTCTGCATGCGATTTCGTTGACTCGTAACGGCGGAAAAACAGGCGGCGCGCGTCGATCTTGCCTGAACGCGCGCGCCGCGTCGAATGGGGGCGTGGGGCACCGGCTGTCGCGCCTGGGCGGCGGCCGGTGCGAAGTGGGCTGGTGCGGGCCGACTCGCGCGGTCAGGTGCCCGGCGTCGGGTTGGCCGGACGGGCGATGTAGCCCGCGTAGCCGGTTTCGGCCTGCGGCGCGGTTTCGGGTGTTGCGTTGCGTTCGATCCACGGCGCGATTTCCATGTCTTCGTAGCGCACGAGGCGGCATTTGCGCACGAGTGCATAGCCGAGCCAGATCGCGAGGAAGAACGGCAGGCCGATGTAGGTCGCGGCGACGCCCACCCAGTCGATCTTGTCGGAGAGGAACGCCTGGTAATCCTGGCCGAGCGCGACGACCGTGCACAACGCGAATGCGAACAGCGGGCCGAACGGGAACCACTTCGACCGGTACGGCAACTGGTCGAGCCGGTAGCCCTGCTTCAGGAACCCCTTGCGGAACCGGTAGTGGCTGACCGCAATGCCGAGCCACGTGATGAAGCCGGCCATGCCCGACGTGTTCAGCAGCCACAGGTAGACCGTCTTGTCGCCATACAGCGACGTGAGGAAACACAGCGCGCCGACGGCCGTCGTCGCATACAGCGCGTTGCGCGGCACGCCGCCGCGCGACAGCTTCGCGAAGATCTTCGGCGCGCGGCCTTCGACAGCGAGGTTGTAGAGCATCCGCGTCGACGCGTACATGCCCGAGTTGCCGGCCGACAGCACGGCCGTGAGGATCACCGCGTTCATCACACCGGCCGCGAACGCGAGGCCCGCGTGGCGGAACACGAGCGTGAACGGGCTCACGCCGATGTCGGTCACGTCGCTCTTCAGCAGGCTCGGGTCGGTATAGGGAATCAGCACGCCGATCACGAAGATCGCGAGCACGTAGAACAGCAGGATGCGCCAGAAGATCTGCTTCACCGCGCGCGGGATCGTCGTGCGCGGGTTTTCCGATTCGCCGGCCGCGACGCCGATCATTTCGGTGCCCTGGAACGAGAAGCCCGCGATCATCGCGACGCCGAGCATCGTTGCCCAGCCGCCGGCGAACGGCGCGTCGCCGATCGTGAAGTTGCCCCAGCCCGCGCTCGGGCCGCCCTGCATGATCCCGAAGATCATCAGCAGGCCGACGCCGACGAACGCGAGCACCGTCAGCACCTTGATCAGCGCGAACCAGTATTCGGCTTCGCCGAAGCCGCGCACCGACAGCGCGTTGAGCGCGAAGATCAACGTGAGGAACAGCGCGCTCCACCAGACGCCCGGCACGTGCGGGAACCAGTAGTGCATCACGAGCTGCGCGGCGACGAGTTCGACCGCCAGCGTCACGGCCCAGCTGTACCAGTAGTTCCAGCCGAGCGCGAAGCCGAAACCTTCGTCGACGAACTTCGCGCCGTAGGTCGCGAACGAGCCCGACACCGGCATGAACGCGGCCATTTCGCCGAGGCTCGTCATCAGGAAATAGACCATCAGGCCGATCACCAGGTACGCGAGCATCGCGCCGCCGGGGCCGGCCTGCGAGATCGACGCGCCGGACGCGACGAACAGGCCCGTGCCGATCGAGCCGCCGATCGCGATCATCCGCAGATGGCGTGCCTGCAGCGCACGGTGGAGGGACGGCTTCGCGGGCGGCGAGCCGGACGGACGGGGCGAATCGGGGCGGGCATCTGAATGCATGGCGGGCGCTGGGCGCTGTCTCCGGGATTATTTTTCGGTGACGAAGCGCGACGCGTTGCCGGCTGCGGGCCGGGCAGCGGTGATGCGGTGCGAAAGCGCGCCGGTGAGCCGGGGCGCGGTGCGAGTCGCCTTCGTCAGGCGTCCGGCTGCCGTTGTGGCGGCCGGCGGCGCGCCGGGTGCGTTGCACCTCGACGTCGCAACGATTGTGTGTGCCCGATGCACGGCCGGCAAACGATATTTCCGCACAGGGTGATGCAGGATTGTCATCAACTTGCGTCGTGTTGCGATGTGTCCTCCTGCCCGTCTACGGGCTTTGGAAACGTCCCGTATCGGCGCGCAAGCGCATCGGATCGGCGTGCCGAGTTGTTGCGTTTTGGGAATGAAGTCGTGAGTTAATATCAATAGCGGCCCGACTTGTGGCCACCGACAATGTGTTTCATGGATCGTGCCTTGCGAGGCGGGAGCGCGCCGTCCGGCCGGGCTTCCGGCGGTGGCGCGGCGCAATGCGCCGCACGGCGCACCGGGCCTGCCGCGCGGCGCATCCGCTTGCACAGGGCGCGCGAACGCGCTCCAATCGAATCACGCGGGCGGCGCTGCCGCCGCACCGATCAATCTGTCCCTGAAGAGGAAGTGATGCAATTCAACGACATTCTTGCCGCGCTCGATATCGATCTCGCCCAGTGGAAAGGCAATGCGCTGACCGCGCGTTCGCCGCTCGACGGCGCGACGCTCGCGACGCTGGCCGTCGACACGCCCGCCGACGCCGAGCGCAAGATCGACGCCGCGCACGACGCATTCCTCAAGTGGCGCACGGTGCCGGCGCCGGTGCGCGGCGAGTTCGTGCGCGTGTTCGGCAACGTGCTCCGTGAGCACAAGGCCGAACTGGGCCGCCTCGTCACGCTCGAAGCCGGCAAGATCACGTCGGAAGGCCTGGGCGAAGTGCAGGAAATGATCGACATCTGCGATTTCGCGGTCGGCCTGTCGCGCCAGCTCTACGGTCTGACGATCGCCTCCGAGCGCCCGGGCCACCGGATGATGGAAACGTGGCACCCGATCGGCGTGTGCGGCGTGATCTCGGCGTTCAACTTCCCGGTCGCGGTGTGGGCCTGGAACGCGGCGCTCGCGTTCGTGTGCGGCGATTCGGTCGTGTGGAAGCCGTCCGAGAAGACGCCGCTCACCGCGATCGCGTGTCACGTGCTGCTCGAGAAGGCGCTCCGCGAGTTCGAGAAGACGCATCCGGGCGTCGCGCCGAAGGGCCTGAGCCAGCTGGTGCTCGGCATGCGCGATGTCGGCGAGGTGCTGACGGCTTCGAAGAAGGTGCCGGTCGTCAGCGCGACGGGCAGCGTGCGGATGGGCCAGGAAGTCGCGAAGGTGCTGAGCCAGCGTCTCGCGCGCGGCATCCTCGAACTCGGCGGCAACAACGGGATGATCGTCGCGCCGAGCGCGGACCTGGATCTCGTGGTGCGCGCGGTCACGTTCGCGGCGGTCGGCACGGCCGGCCAGCGCTGCACGACGCTGCGCCGCCTGATCGTGCATCGCAGCCTGGTCGAGCAACTGCTGCCGCGCATCGAGAAGGCCTACGCGTCGGTGAAGGTCGGCAACCCGCTTGAAGAAGGCACGCTGGTCGGCCCGCTGGTCGATCGCGCATCGTTCGATGCGATGCAGAAGGCGCTGGGCGACGCACGCGAGCAGGGCGGCGAGGTGAAGGGCGGCGAGCGCGTCGACGTCGGTCACGCGGATGCGTACTACGTGCGTCCGGCCATCGTGCGGATGCCGAAGCAATCGGCCGTGGTCGAGCGCGAGACGTTCGCACCGATCCTGTACGTGATGGTCTACGACAACTTCGACGATGCGATCGAACTGCACAACGCGGTGCCGCAAGGCCTGTCGTCGGCGATCTTCACGAACGACATGCGCGAGGCCGAGCAGTTCATGTCGGCAGCGGGCAGCGACTGCGGGATCGTCAACGTGAACATCGGCACGAGCGGCGCGGAGATCGGCGGCGCGTTCGGCGGCGAGAAGGAAACGGGCGGCGGCCGCGAGTCGGGTTCGGATGCGTGGAAGGCGTATATGCGCCGCGCGACGAATACGATCAACTACAGCCGGCAGTTGCCGCTGGCGCAGGGTGTGAAGTTCGACGTGTGAGGCGGGGCGCCCGATATCGGGCGCCGTGCGTGAACGAGAAGGGCCGGTTACCGCGTTGCGGTACCGGCCCTTCGTTTCTTCAGGTGCGGACGGTGGCGCGCGTGATGCGTCTCCATGCGTCTCTATGTGTTGCCTGCCTCTCCGATTGCCGGCATGTTCTGCACGACCAGCATCTGCGGGCTCGACAGGGTGATGCCCGCCGCGCGCAACTGCTTGAGGATCTCGAACAGCAGATCGCTCTTCGTCGAACTCGCGATCCGCGGGCTCGACACGTAGCCCGTCACGCTCAGCGTGATCCCGTCCGGCGTGAGCTGGCTGAACGTGACCGACGGCGCGGGCTTCTCGAGGATCGCCTGGTGCTCGCGGTACGCGTCGAGCAGCAGGTCGCGCACCTGCTCGGGATCGGTGTTCAGCGGGAACGTCAGCACCAGCGTCGCGACGCCCTGCGTGCTGTTGCCCATCGTCACGTTGCGCACGTTCTGCGAGATCAGCTGCGAGTTCGGCACGATCACGGTCGAGCGGTCGCTGAGCTGGATCTCGGTCGCGCGGACGTTGATGCGGCGGATGTCGCCTTCGACGCCCGCGATGCTGACCATGTCGCCGACCTTCACCGGGCGCTCGGTCAGCAGGATCAGCCCCGACACGAAGTTCTTCACGATCTCCTGCAGGCCGAAGCCGATACCCACCGACAACGCGCTGACGATCCACGCGAGGTTGTTCCACCGCACGCCGAGCAGCCCGAGCGTCATCAGCACCAGCAGTACGTAGCCGACGTTGGTGAACAGCGTGATCAGCGACACGCGCATCCCGGTATCCATGCCGAGCGCGGGCATGAACTCGCTGTCGAGCCAGCGTCGCAGCGAGCGCAACAGGTAGAAGCCGATCGCGAACCCGATTACCGCGTTCAGGATCCGGTCGGGCATGATGTTCAGGCTCTGCAGCCGCTGGCTGCCGATCATCGCGACCGCGCTGTCGAGCAGGTCGCCCGGGGTCGTGCCGAAGCCGCCCGTCACCAGCGCGATGGCCGCGATCAGCATCAGCAGGCTCGTACCGAAGCCGGACAGCACCGTGCGCGCCTGGTCGAGGTGGCGGTCCTCGAGCGCGAACAGGTGCTTGATCTGCTGCCCCGTCGACAGGCTCGACGAGAACAGGCTTTCGCTCGCGTCGCGCGTCAGCTGGATCAGGATGTAGGTCGTGCACAGCACGATCTCGAACCACACGAGTTCGTACGTGATGAAGCGTGCAACCGTGACGTAACCGATCAGGAGTGCGATCAACGATGCGACGATCGCGAGCGTGACGCCGGCATGGATCAGCCCCGCGAGCGTCGAGCGCTGCTCGGGCGCCTCGCCTGCCGCCGCGAGCGCGGCGCGCGCACGGTTGGCGCGCAACAGCGACGCGCCGACCGTCAGCGTGACGACGAGCGACACGATGCCGCGACCGAACAGCGTGACCGACAGGCTGGTGTCGACGATCCGGTTGATCGATTCGAGCGTGCCGGACACGAGCAGCAGCGCGGCCAGGATGCCGGGGAACGGCTTCATCGCGAGCGCGACGGGATCGGCGAGCGCGGGGAGGCGCCACGACGGATGCTTCGTGCAGAGCAGTGCGCGGCCGAGCCCGGCGATCAGTGCGCAGGTCGCGGCGAGCTTCGCGAACTGGTCCCACAGATCGGTCAGCCCCGGCGTGAGGTCGTAACGGCGCGCGACGGCGAGGTAAAGGATCTGAACGGCAATGGCGGTGGCCAGCAGGGTCGACAGCGCGATGGACAACGCCAGCGCGCTGCGGCGCAAGCGGGTGGCCGGCAGGCGGTTCACGCAGAACCAGGCGAGCCCGCGCTCGAGGAGCCGGCGGCCGCCGAGCCAGGCTGCGATCGCGGCAATCAGCAGCAGCGCGGTGATCGCCTTTTGTCCGGGCACCCACGACGAGCGCAGCATGTCGCGGATTTCTTCGTTGAAGTCTCCGAGCCGCTGGGTATCGTCCGGCGACAGATGGAACAGCGGCAGCCAGAACTGCGCGCTGAAAATGCCGCCCGAACGGAACGCGAGCTGGTTCTTCAGCAGGCCGCGATGCAGCTTCGCGAACTGTTCGGCGAGGTTCGTGAGGTTGGTCTTCTGGTCGGCGGCCTGCTTCAGCGCCGCATCGAGCTGCGTCTTGCGCGCGTCGAGCGTGGCCCGTTGTTTCGCGACGGCTGCCGTTTCGGGCGCGGCGCCCTCGGCGGGCGGCGGCCCGAGCACGTCGAGCTGTGCCTGAATCTGCGCGCGTTGCGGCGTGAGATCGCTTTGCAGTTTCACGACGTCGGTGCTCAGCTCCTGCGCCGAGTCGTCGAGCGCGTCCAGCTCCTTGCTGCTCGACGCGGTCGACGTCTGCTGCTTGATGCGGTCGAGCTCGACCTGCATCTGCTTGAGCTGCGCGACGGCGTCGTTCAGCGAGATGGCGGGCACGGGCGCGCCGACGCCGCTTGCGCCCGGGGCGGAAGCGGCCTCCGGAAACGCCGACGCGGTTGCGATCGCCGCGAACTGCAGCAACGCGATCAGCGCGATCCGGCGAGCGTACGTGGATAGTCGTTGTATGGACATGGAATGCTTACGATTTGCCGACAATGCCGGGCGCCGAAAGGTGCCCGGAAGCCGGTGGTTGGCCCGGTAGCATGTTACCGGGGTGTGGAACGCGTGGTTGTACTGATTGCGTACCCCCTTTGTGGCGGTTCCGGCGGCGTGCGGCCGGGCGAAACGGCGCATCAGGCCCGGACCGTGGGGCCGGCGCCGCCGCGATGCGTCGCCGGGTCGCCGTTCCTGCGCGTTTTCCGCACCCGACAGACGGTTACGAAAGTTACACGTTGGTCAGCGCAAAAGTGAGGCACCCGAATCGGTTCGACGTACGGCGTGCAGCCGGCCCGTCGTCGCGCGCCGGATATCGGGGTCGGGGTGCGCTCGCGTCGGACGGACGTGCCGGTACAATGCATCGATTCGCCCGACGGCGGCTCGAAGGTCGCCGGACAACAACACGACACGAACAGGAGACGCGCCCAAGATGGCCTCAACGGACAGCCTTTCGCAGGCACCCGCCCAATCCCCTCCCGTCGACCCCGGCTCCATCTCGGCCCGTCTCGACCGCCTGCCACCGACGCGCAGCGTCTGGAAGCTCGTCGTCCTGCTGAGTCTCGGCTTCTTCTTCGAACTCTACGACCTGCTGTACAGCGGCTACGTCGCGCCCGGCCTCGTGAAAAGCGGCATCCTCTCCGCGACGACGCATGGCCTGTTCGGCACCACGGGCGTCGCGAGCTTCATCGCCGCGCTGTTCTCCGGGCTCTTCATCGGCACGATCGCGTGCGGCTTCCTCGCCGACCGCTTCGGCCGCCGCGCGATCTTCACGTGGTCGCTGCTGTGGTACACGGCCGCCAACGTCATCATGGCGTTCCAGGACACCGCGGCCGGGCTGAACTTCTGGCGCTTCGTCGTCGGTCTCGGCCTCGGCGTCGAGATGGTGACGATCGGCACGTACATCTCCGAACTCGTGCCGAAGCAGATCCGCGGCCGCGCATTCGCGTGCGAGCAGGCGGTGGGGTTCGTCGCGGTGCCGGTGGTCGCGTTCCTCGCCTACCTGCTCGTGCCGCACGCGCCGTTCGGCCTCGATGGCTGGCGCTGGGTCGTGCTGATCGGCGCGCATGGCGCGCTGTTCGTGTGGTGGATTCGCCGCGAATTGCCGGAAAGCCCGCGCTGGCTTGCGCAGCAGGGCCGGGTCGACGAAGCCGACCGCATCATGCGCGCGCTCGAGGCGAAGGTCGAAGCCGAATACGGACGGCCGCTGCCGCCGCCAGCGCCCGCCGAGCCCGTGCCGCCGCGCGGCAGCTTCCGCGACATGTGGGTGCAGCCGTATCGCAACCGCACGATCATGATGACGATCTTCAACGTGTTCCAGACGGTCGGCTTCTACGGCTTCGCGAACTGGGTTCCGACGCTGCTGATCAAGCAGGGCATCACGATCACGTCGAGCCTGATGTATTCGAGCGTGATCGCGCTCGCTGCACCGGTCGGCCCGCTGATCGGCCTCGTGATCGCCGACCGCTTCGAGCGCAAGTCGGTGATCGTCGCGATGGCGGCGGCGATCGTCGTCTGCGGGCTGCTGTTCAGCCAGACGACGGTCGGCGCATTCCTGATCGTGCTCGGCATCGGCCTCACGCTCGCCAGCAACATCATGTCGTACAGCTTCCACGCATATCAGGCCGAGCTGTTCCCGACGTCGATCCGCGCACGGGCCGTCGGCTTCGTCTATTCGTGGAGCCGCTTCTCGGCGATCTTCTCGTCGTTCGTGATCGCGGCCGTGCTGAAGGGCTTCGGCACCTTCGGCGTGTTCGCATTCATCGCGGGAGCGATGGTGATCGTGATGGCCGCGATCGGGCTCATGGGGCCGCGCACGAAGGGCATCGCGCTCGAAGCCATCTCGAAGTGACCGGTGATCGTGCACGCGTGTCGCACGGTTCGTGCTGCATGCGTGCCATGCGATGGCATCGCACTGCGCGGCCGGTGCGTACGGCTTGACGGGAATGATCCGGTTTCCGAATCGATTTGGCGAAGCCATCGCACCGCGGCGAAAAAGCAGCGCCCTTTGTCGGACTCGAATGTGCAACCAACGAGATTGCCATGCATCGAAAGATGCGTGCGGCAACGAGTTGAAACAAAGCGTGACGAAGCGCAAATCCCCGTAAAACTGCGGCTTGCATCGCTGAAGATTCCTGCGCGGACGCGTAGAATGAAGGGCCTGACGACTCATTAGCCGCCATCGGACCGTACGCGTTGCATCGGCGAACGGCTCCGCCGCGAAGAGGCGTCGGCGCCGGGCGCACACGATGCGCCGGACGTGTCGATGGCTCGCGCGGAAGATGCGCCGCCCGCAACTGCAGCATGCGGCGGCCGGATCGGCCGATGGCTTCGAACGTATGATGCTTTTCAGCCTGACGCGGCCCATTTCGAAGTCGCGTTGCCGTACCCGCACAGTCGCCGCGTATGTGTCGCTCGCTGTTGCCCTGATCGTTCCCGTGCTTGTCGGGCCGCCTGCGTTTGCCGCGTCCGGCCCTTCGTCGTCCGTTGCTCCGTCATCCTCATCAGTTGCGCCGCCCGCGTCGGCGGTGTCTCATGCGCAACGAGGCTCGCCTGTGCATGCGTCGTCGGGGGCGTCGGCCGTACAGCCCGCGTCAGCCGCGTCGCACGAGCGTCATGCGGAGCCTGCCAGCGCGACATCGGGTGCATCGACTGCTTCCGGCACTTCCGCTGCCGACGTCGCCTCAGCCGCTTCCGCCGCTGCGCCCGTTTCCGCCGCGTCCGCCGCCTCCTCCACCGCCGCGAGCGAGGCCGAAGCACCCGCGCCGACACCGCCACGCCGGCATCCGCCGCTATCGGCAGAAGAAGCAAAAAATGCGACGGCGCGCGCGGTCGACATGCGCAAGCGCTTCACGCAGGAAGTCACGCGGCGCCTGAACGTGCCCGCAAGCGAGCAGCGCGCCTACGGCCAGCGGCTCCAGGAGGCGCTCGCCGATGCGGATCTCGGCGACCTCGCCGGCGAATACGTCGCGATGGTCGACCGCGCGCCGAACGTGCAGGCGCTGTTCATCTACTTCCGTGCAACGCCGGCCAACGCGTGGCTGATGATCGGCGCTTCGCCGGTCGGCACCGGGTTGCCGGGCAAGTACGACCATTTCGTGACGCCGCTCGGCGTGTTCCATCACTCGCCCGACAACATGGATTTCCGCGCGGAAGGCACGACGAACGAGAACGGCATTCGCGGCTACGGCCGCCGCGACATGCGCATCTACGACTTCGGCTGGGTGGACGGCGAGCGCGGTTGGGGCAAGGGCGGCGTGTCGCCGATGCGCTTCCAGATGCATGCGACCGATCCCGACCGGCTCGAAGCGCTGCTCGGCATCCGGCACTCGAAGGGCTGCGTGCGGATTCCCGCGTCGCTGAACACGTTCTTCGATCGTCACGGCCTGCTCGACGACGATTACCAGGCGCGTGTCGAGGCCGGCAAGTCGTTGTGGGTGCTGCGTCGCGACCGCGACATCACGCCGATCGCGGGCCGTTATCTGGTCGTGGTCGACAGTGCGCGCAAGACGCGCCCGGCCTGGGCGCCGATGCCGGGGCGCAACGCGTGGTCGAAGGTGCCGAAGGGCGGCGACACGGCGGATTGACCGCCGGTTCGCGGGGCTGACGGCTGCAGGCGATGCCAGGATGAGAATAAATCCGTTTTATTGATACATAAGAAAAGCAAACTTTTATTATCCGATCCGGGTTCGTATAGTCGAGGCCAGTTTCGCGGAACCCTGCCGCGCCTGGACCACCACCGATCACACGACCCGCATGAAAACTCTCTACAAGCTCGCCCCGCTCGCGATGCTCGGCGCCTTCGCGACGCATGCCTGTGCGCAAAGCAGCATCACGCTGTACGGTCTCATCTCGGCGGGTGTCGGGTTCGCGACCAACCAGGGTGGCAAGAACGCGTGGCAGGCGTTGTCCGGCACGAACCAGAACCCGCGCTGGGGGCTGAAGGGCAAGGAGGATCTCGGGCAGGGGCTGTCCGCGATCTTCCAGCTGGAGAACGGCTTCAACGTGATGACGGGCACGGCCGCGCAGAACGGCCGCGAGTTCGGGCGGATGGCCTACGTCGGCCTTGCCGACCACACCTACGGCTCGCTGACGTTCGGCCGCCAGTACGATGCGATCCACGACTACATCGGGCCGGTGATCATCGCGAGCAACGGCGTGAACATCGGCGACAACGACAACGGCTACAACGACATCCGCGTGCAGAACTCGGTGAAGTACGTGAGCCCGGTGTACCACGGCCTGAAATTCACCGCGCTGTACGGCTTCAGCAACGCGACGGGTTTCGCGAACAACAGCGCCTACAGTTTCGGGCTCGGCTACGAGCAGGGCCCGCTGCGCTGGAGCGTGGTCTACGCGCAGTACAACCACCCTTACAGCGCGACGAACCAGGACGGCGCGATCGCGAACGACTACGCGTCGCCGCTGCTGATCTTCAGCAAGAGCGCGATGACGCCCGCGGCTTACGCCAGCCGGCAGCGGATCGCGGGCACCGGCGGTTTCTACACGATCGGCCGCGCGCAGTTCGCCGCGATGTTTACCGACGTGCGCTACGATTACCTCGACAATTCGCACCTGCACCTGCAGAACCTCGGCGTGAACGTCGTCTACACGATGACGCCGCAGCTCTTTCTCGGCGCCGCGTATGCGTTCACGAACGGCAAGTACGACGTGATCGACAAGCGGCCGAAATGGCACCAGGTGAACCTGCAGGCCGATTATTACCTGTCGAAACGCACCGACGTCGCGCTGACGGTGATCGCGCAGCAGGCGGCCGGCGACGCGGACCATGCGCAGATCTTCGCGTATGCGCGCTCGACCGGCACGCGCCAGATGATGGCGACGCTCGGCGTCCGGCACGTTTTCTGAGCGCCCGACCATGACCCATCCGATCGCATCCCGCCGCACCTTCCTGAAACTGTCCGCCGCGCTGGCCGGCACCGCGCTGCTGCCCGAGACGGGCGCGTTCGCCGCCGGCGGCGATGCCGCGCGCCGCACGGTGATCATCGATACCGACCCGGGGCAGGACGACGCCATCGCGATCCTGTTCGCGCTGGGCGCGCAGGACCGCCTCGACGTGCGCGCGCTGACCGCCGTCGCGGGCAACGTGCCGCTCGACCTGACCGAACGCAATGCGCGGATCATCCGCGACTGGGCCGGCCGCACGAAGACGCTGCCGGTCTACGCGGGCTGTCCGCGGCCGCTCGTGCGCGAGCTCGTGACGGCCGCGAACGTGCACGGCAAGACGGGGCTGGAAGGCGTCGAACTGCACGAGCCGCGCGCGCCGCTCGCGGCAGGCCACGCGGTGTCGTACCTCGTCGATACGCTGAGCCGAGCGGCGCCGAACAGCGTGACGCTGTGCGCGCTCGGCCCGCTGACGAACGTCGCGACCGCGCTGGTCGAGGCGCCGCAGATTCGCGGTGCGCTGCGCGAGATCGTGCTGATGGGCGGCGCGTTCTTCGAGCGCGGCAACATCACGCCGGCCGCCGAGTTCAACATCTACGTCGATCCGCAGGCGGCCGAAGTCGTGTTCGGCAGCGGCGTGCCGATCGTCGTGCTGCCGCGCGATGTCGCGGTGAAGGCGCCGATCACGCCGGCGCGCGTCGCACCGTTCCGTGCGCTCGGCAACCGCTGCGGTGCGATCGTCGCGGACATCATGGAAGCCGAACTCGCGTACAACAAGAAGCGGCGCGGCGCTGAAGACGCGCCTATGTACGACCCGACCGCGGTCGGCTACCTCGTCGATCCGACGCTGTTCGGCGGGCGCAAGGTGAACGTGATGGTCGAGACGACGGGACAGTGGACGCTCGGCGAGACCGTCGTCGACTGGAACGGGCGCAGCGGCCGCGCGGCGAACGCGACGTGGATCAACGAGGTCGACGCGGACCGCTTCTACGCGACGCTCGTCGAGCGTATCGCGAAGCTGCCCTGAGCGCGGGCGCTCATGCGGCGAACGGCGAACCGCACTCGGCCAACGTAATCAGATGTGCTTCGCAATCCACTCGCGGCATGTACGCACGTGCGGGCCGCGATCGTCGGCGGCGAGCGAGATCAGCGAGATCGCGCGCGTGACGCGCGGCTTGTCGACGCGCAGCGCAACGAGTTCGGGATCGTGCAGATGCATCGTATAGAGGCTCGGCAGCACGGCGGTCGCGAGGCCGTTGCGCGCGAGCGCGTAGAGCGGCTCGGTGTATTCCATCCGGTACGTGACGTTCAGGCGCAGCTTCTCGGCGCCGCCGGTGCGATGCAGCGATTCGCTGACGCTGCCGCGCACGAACACCGCGAGCTCGCGATCGACGAGCTTCGCCCACGTGACGCTTTTCGCGCGGGCGAGCGGATCGTCGTGCCGCACGACGATCACGATCTCGTCCTCGAACAGCTGCCGGTAGCGCAGCGTGCCGTCGTCGCTGTCGGGTTCGCGTACGCCGATGCCGAGATCCGCGACGCTGTCGCGCACGGCTTCGACGAGTGCGCTGTTGGGCAGGTCGGTGAGCGTGAAGCGCAGCGTCGGGTGGGCGTCGCGCAGTGCGTTGAGCGCGGGCAGCAGGCGGCCGGCGACCGACGGGATGAACGCGATACGCACGGTCTGGATGCGTTCGCCGATGAGCCGCGTCATGTCGTCGAAGGTGCCGCGTGCCTGGTTGAGCAGGCGTTCGGCGAGCGGCAGCACGGCTTCGCCCGCGGTGGTGAGCGTGAGCCGGTGCGCGGAACGCGCGAACAGGCGCCCGCCGAGCAGGAACTCGATCTGGCGGATCGACGCGGTGAGCGCGGGCTGCGTGAGCGACAGCGCCTGCGCGGCCTGCGTGAAGCTGCGTGCGTGGGCGAGCACGACGAAGTGCTGAACCTGCCGCAGCGTGAGCGCGGGCAGCAGCGACGAGCGGTCGGACGACATCGGGCAATAACGGTCGGGGTGCGGTACGCGGCAGTATAAGACCGCGCTGCGTGCATCGACACAGGACAATATTCGGAATCACAGGAGAACCACCATGTCAGCGACTGACACGATGCCGGCGCGCGCGCCGGCCAACTGGCTCGAACGCCGCTTCGCGCTCGCCGCGCGCGGCACGAGCGTGCGCACCGAGACGATCGCGGGCGTCACGTCGTTTCTCGCGGCCGCGTACCTGCTTGTCGTGATCCCGTCGCTGCTCGCGACGGGTGGCATGGAGCGCGGCGCGGCGACGACCGCGACGATCGTCGTGTTCGTGCTGTTCACGACGCTGATGGGGCTCTACGCGAACCTGCCGTTCCTGGTCGGCCCCGGCATCGGCGGCTCGGTGATCATCGGCGTGACGCTCGCGACGACGGAGCATGTGGGCTGGCAGACGGGCCTCGGCATCGCGTGCGTGTCGGGCATCCTGTTCTTCCTGCTGACGATTCTCGGTGCGCGCGGCGTCGTGATGAAGCTGATACCGGTGCAGATCAAGCTCGGGCTCGGCGCGTCGATCGGGCTGTTCGTGACGATGCTCGGGTTGCGCAATGCGGGGATGGTCGTCGCGAACGCGAAGACCAACGCGTTCGCGCTCGGCGATTTCTCGCGGCCGGGTGCGCTCGTCGCGCTGATCGGCCTGGCGGTCGCGATCGTGCTGCAGGCACGCAAGGTGCCCGGCGCGATCCTGATCGCGATCCTCGTCGCGGCAGCGGCGGGCGTGCCGCTCGGCGTCACGCATCTGCCCGCGTCGTTCGTGTCGCTGCCGCACAGCATCGCGCCGATCGCGTTCAAGCTCGACATCGGCAGCGCATTGAGCCTCGCGGCCGCGCCGTACCTGTTCGCGTTCTTCGCGGCGGAATTCTTCTCGACGCTCGGCACCGCGCTCGCGGTCGGCGCGAAGGCGAACCTGCTCGACGAACAGGGCAACCTGCCGAACATCAACCGGCCGTTCCTCGTCGATTCGCTCGCGGCGACGATCGGGCCCGTGTTCGGCATTCCCGCGCTGACCGCGCTGATCGAATCGGCGGCAGGCGTCGAGGCCGGCGGCCGCAGCGGGCTGTCGTCGCTGGCCGCGGCCGTGCTGTTCGCCGCGATGCTGCTGTTCGTGCCGGTCGCGCTCGCGATCCCGAAAGAGGCGACCGCGCCGGCGCTGATCCTGATCGGGCTGTCGATGTTCGCAACGATCCGCCATACGCATTTCGACGACTTCACCGATGCGCTGCCCGTGATGTCGATGGTGCTGCTCACGCTGATGTCGAACAGCTTCGGCACCGGCATCGCGGGCGGGCTGCTGTGCTACGTGCTCGTCAAGCTGCTGGCCGGCCGCCGGCGCGACGTGTCGTGGGGGCTCGTCGTGCTCGCGCTGCCGCTCGGCTATTACTTCTGGACCGTCGTGAAGCCGCACTGAGAGACGGCTTTCGCGACGTATCGGCACTACCCAAAACGAGACTGCAATGAAGGCAACACCAGGTAACGTCCCGGCCGCGCGCACGGGCATCGAGATCACGCCGGCCCATCGGGCCTTCTTCCACGCGCTGCCGAAGGTCGAGCTGCATTGCCATCTGCTCGGCGCGGTGCGGCACGACACGTTCGTCGCGCTCGCGGAACGCAGCGGCGCGCCGATCGAGCGCGCGGAGATCGACGCGTTTTATGCGCGCGGCGAGAAGCCGGTCGGCGTGCTGCACGTGCTGCGCGCGCTCGACAAGTATCTGCTCACGCGGCCCGACGACCTGCGGCGCATCGCTTACGAGTATCTGGAGGATGCGGCCGCGCACAACGTGCGGCATGCGGAATGCTTCTGGAATCCGACGGGCACGGTGCGGGTGTCGGGGATCGCGTATGCGGACGCGCAGGCCGCGATCGTGACGGCGATCCGCGACGCCGGGCGCGATTTCGGAATCGGCGCGCGCCTGATCCCGAGCATCGACCGCGAGCAGGATCCGGACGAGGCCGTGGCGATCGTCGAATGGATGAAGGCGCAGCGCGCGGACGAAGTGGCGGGGCTCGGGATCGACTATCGCGAGAACGACCGGCCGCCGGAGCTGTTCTGGAAGGCTTACCGCAATGCGCGCGCGGCCGGCTTCCGCACGACCGCGCATGCGGGCGAGTTCGGGATGCCGTGGCGCAACGTCGAGACGGCCGTCGACCTGCTGCAGGTCGATCGCGTCGATCACGGCTATACGATCGTCGATAACCCCGAGCTGTGCGCGCGCTACGCGGAACGCGGGATCGTCTTCACTGTCGTGCCGACGAATTCGTACTACCTGCGCACGCTGCCGCCGGAGCAATGGGCGGAACGGCATCCGATGCGCAAGATGCCGGGCCTCGGGCTGAAGATCCACCCGAACACGGACGATCCGACGCTGCACAAGGTCAACCCGTCGGAGGCGTGGGAGCTGATGTTCAGCCATTTCGGCTTTACGCTCGCCGATCTCAAGCAATTCATGCTGAACGGGATCGACGGCGCGTGGGTCGACGATGCGACGAAGGCCGCGTGGCGTGCGGCGTGGGCGCCGGAGTTCGATACGCTGGCCGCGACGCTCGCGGCCGGTTGAGCGCATTGCCTGCCATATCGGCCGGCCGGCGCGTCAGCCGGCCGGTACTTCGTTCAGGTGGAAACGCAGGTCGCCCGCGAGATCGAACAGCGTGTAGTCGCGAAACGCGAAACGCCACGCGCCGTCGACGCGCTCGAACGCGCCGTCGACGCGCTCGAACGCGTCGTGATAGCGGCCCGCCGCGATCGGCTGCAGCGGAAAGCCTTCGGTGGCTTGCAGCACCGTGTAGTACGAGCGAGCCGTCGCGCGCTGCGCGGTTTCGTCGATCTCGATGACCGGATTCGTGATCACATGCTTCGTGCGCGGCGTGCCGCACGGGTAGCGTTTCACGCGCGCGTCGAACAGCGCGAGCAATTCATCGGCGCCGATCGTCGGCGCATCTTCCGCGACCTTGATCCGCGCGTGCCGGAACAGCGCCGCCATGCCCGGCAGGTCGCCCGCGTCGAGCAACGCCGCGTAGCGGTACAGCAGGTTCGCGATCTCGACAGCGCTTGCGGTCATGCGGCCTCCGGCATCGATGGACGATGACGGCGATGGTGCGCGGTGCGGGGCCGCGCCGCTTCGTCCAGGTGGACTAAGGCGGTGCATCGTTCAGGCGCGATGCCGCGCACGCATCCCGCCATGGCTTCGCATCGCCGTGCGCGACCTGCCAGCCTTGCGGGCTGGCGTACGTCGGTCGCGTTCGCTATATTGGCGCACGGCGGCACCCGGTCGTGCCGCTGCCGCCGTGCGCGCCCGCGCCGGCATTCCGACAATAATTCGAATCCTGAGAGGGCCGCCGTGCGCATTCCTGTTTTCTGTCTGATGTTGTTCGTCTCGATGTCCGCGCGAGCCGGCAGTGCCTGCGACGGGCTGCTCGGCGATTACGCGCCGGCCGCAGGCAAGCCGGCGACGCTGCGCGTCGAGAAAGTGGGCGGCAAGATCGTGCTGCGCGGGCGCGACGCCGGCCAGTGGAGTGCCGAAACGGCACCGACGCAGGAAGCCGAGCTGGAAACCGACGGCCCTGACAAGGCGCCGCCGGGCGCCTGTGTGCTCGAGGTGCCGGGCGGCGAACTGATCAAGATGCCGATCGGCTCGCCGTATCAGGTCACGTCGATCACGGGCAACAGCTTCACCACGAAGCATTCGACCACGGGCGTTCTGCTGCGCAGGGTGCAGGGCTTCCAGGTCGACGGTATCGAGCTGTATCGGGTCGCGCGCCGCGGTGATTCGCCGTCGGCCGCGGCACGCTGACGGCGTGCGAGCCGACGTCCCGCGATACACGACGACACAACGACACAACGACACGACGACGAGGGCGACCCTTCCGATGGGCAATCGATCATGGCTTTATCTCCAGGCCGGTGACGGCGACGACGCGCGAACGATCGAGTTCGCGGAATCCAACAATCACTTTCCGCTGCTGTGGCGCGTGCTGCTCGCCGACGGCGGCGCGGGCGACGCGATAACGGATCAGCGCGTGTTCGGCGACGCCGGCACGCCGAACCTCGCCAGCGATGCGCGCGCGGCGCATGCGCGACTCAGCCGGCTCGCGTCGTTCGTCGTCGCGTATCCGCTGCCCGGCGACGATCCGGCGCTCGCGCGCCAGTTCGATGCGCTCGTGCGTCACCTCGGCGAGTCGATCGATGCGTTCGGCGATGCGCACGGCGCACCGCGGCTGTCCGCGAATCTCGACGAACTGTCATGGCTCGACGGCGGCGATCCGGATGAATTCATCCGCGAGGAACGCGACAACTGCACGCGCCTGTGGTGGCGGGTCGCGAACTGCATGGATTTCCGCGACGTGCGCGGCGTGCGCGACGTGCTCGAGATCGATACGCCCGCCGACTGGCGCGACTGGGCGTGGGGCTTCGGGTTCGGCGGCGTGTCGCATTACTATTTCCAGCGACAGGAGCCGCCGCGCGGCGTGGCGTTTGCCGAGATGTTCGACGCCGGCGAAGTGCACGGCAACTGGCTCGGCTACGGCACGTTCAGCTTTCGCGCGCGCAACGGCCTGTGGGGCGTGCGGCGGGAAGTCGACGACGCGTGGCACGTGATCGTGCCGCCAGAGTGGACGAACCTGTGGACGAGCGGCGCGCGCGATCGCCGGTTGCTGTGGGCCGCGCGCGACGGGAAGGTCGGCCTGCTGTTCGCCGATGGCGACGTCGACGGCGATGGCGACGAGATGCGGATCGTGCGCGAACCGGCGTTCGACGCGGTGTGGGATTTCAGCGGCGACGTCGCGTGCGTGCGCGTCGGCGAGCGGTTCGGGCTCGTGGGCACGGACGGCGCGTGGGTGCTCGAACCGTCGCTCGACGATTTCGGCGAATTCACCGGCGGGGTTGCGTCCGCGAGCCTGGACGGCCGCTGGGGCTTCGTCGACACGCACGGCGCGTGGGTGATTCCGCCGCGCTTCGACGATGCACATGAATTCGTGAACGGCGCCGTCGCGGCGGTATCCGAAGGCGAGCAGTGGGGGCTGATCGGGCGCGACGGGCAATGGCGCGCGCCGCCCGAGTGGGCCGCGCTCGAATGGTCGTCCGAATGCGGCGCCTTCCTCGCGCGACGCAACGGCCATGTGGGCCTGGTCGATGCGAAAGGCCGGGTCGTCGTCGAGCCGCTTTACGCGGAAATCGCCACGCTGGCCGACGACGAACGGACGGACATGCTGTCCGAGCTTGGTGCGATCCGCCATGTCGTGCGGCGCGACGACGGGCGTTGCGCGATCGTCGACGGGCAGGGCCACGTGCTGACGCCGTTCGATTTCGTCAACATGGGGGCGCTGCCGTGGTTGCCCGATGACGAAGCCGTGCCGGGCGAACTGTTCACGCGGTACGCGATCGGCGTGCTGCCGGGCGAGCCGGTGAAGGTTGCAATCTGCGATCTCGAGACGGGCGCGACGGTCGTGCAGGGGCGCTACGACGACGTGGCCGGCCTGTTCTGGGGTGCGGATCACGGCTGGCTGGCCTGCGTGCAGGACGAGGGCGGTGACGACGTGCGGGCGACGGTGTTTCGCGCGGACGGCACCGTGCTGCATCCGGCGCGTTACACGCGGATCGGCGACGATGCGCTGTTCGACGACGATCCCGATGCCGCTGCCGGGCATACGACGTTGATGCCGTGGTACGTCCGTCGTGCCGAGGTCGCGCAGAACTGGAGCATGGGCGAACCGGTCGCCGCGTTGCGCGACGACGGCGTGCCGGTATGGCTGTACGCGGACGGGCACGCGACGACGACGCGGCGCTAGCCGGGGCCGCTGTCGTGCATGCCGGCGTGGCGTGGCGGCACGACGATCAGCGGAAGAACCTCAGCCAGTCGAACAGGCCGGGGTGCGGACGCCGCTTCGGCGCCGGCGCCGGTGCGCTGCGCGGCCGGAAGTCGGGCGAGAACTGCGCACGCGGATCGATCGCGCGCGTACGCAATGCCGCATCGTAGAACGCCCCGACGATCGGCAACGCGCTGTGCGCGCCCGCGCCCCAGTAGTCGCTGCGCAGCGTCACGTTGCCGTCGTCGAAGCCGACCCACGCGCCGGCCACCAGTTGCGGATGCATCAGGATGAACCAGCCGTCCGTGTTGTCCTGCGTCGTGCCGGTCTTGCCCGCGACGTCGACGCGGATCCCGTAGCGCGAACGGATGTCCTCGCCGGTTCCGTAATCGACGACGCCGCGCATCACGTCGACCAGCGTCTGCGCGGCGGCCACCGGCAACGCGCGTTCGGGCGGTGCGCTGTTGAATGCGGCGAGCACCTTGCCGTCGCGATCCTCGATGCGCGTGATCATCTGCGGCGCGACGTATACGCCCCGATTCGCGATCGTCCCGTAGGCGGACACCATTTCCTTCAGCGTGACGGGGCTCGTGCCGAGCGCGAGCGACGGCACCGCGTCGAGCGGGCTTTCGCGCACGCCCATCGCGCGCGCGAGCTGCGCGACCCTGGCCGCGCCTTCGCGCTGCATCACCTGCGCGGTGATGCGGTTGCGCGACAGCGCGAGCGCGTCGCGCAGCGTCATCGGCGCGTCGGTCGGCGGCTCGGCATCGGTCGGACGCCACACCGCGTGCGTGCCGATCGGGATCGCAACGGGGCGATCGACGAACGTGTCGCCCGGCCGCATGCCGTCCGCGAACGCGGCGCCATAGACGAATGGCTTGAACGTCGAACCCGGCTGGCGCCGCGCCTGCACCACGTGATCGAACGGCTCGCTGCCGAAGTCGGGGCTGCCGACCCATGCGCGAATCGCGCCGTTGCGCGGGTCGATCGCGACGAAGCCGGCCTGCACCTGCGTCTTGCGTTCGCACAACGCATGCATGAACGCGCGATTCGCGCCGAGCTGCTTCAGCGCGGCGACATCGGCGAGCCCTGCGGCGCGCGCGTCGCGATAGTCGGGCGTCTGCCGGATGAAGCCGCGGAACAGGTCGTTGCGCAGCCCGCAGCCGGACGGGCCGCGCCATGCGCTGTCCGCGACTGCCTGCAGGCGATCGGTTTGCTGCGTCAGCGCTTGCGTCGCCATGTCCTGCAGTTGCGCATCGAGCGTCGTGCGCACGACGAGGCCGTCCGAGTAGAGGTCGTAGTTGTTGCGGTCGGCCCAGGCGATCAGCCACTTGCGCAGCTGCATCGCGAAGTGCGGAGCCGGGCCCGGCTGAGCGGTCTGCGGCTCGAAGTCGACGCGCAGCGGCCGGCGCTGCAATTGCGCGAGCTGCCGCGGCGACAGCATGCCCATCGCCGCCATCCGCGCGAGCACGATGTTGCGGCGCTGGACCGCGCGTTCCGGATTCAGCACCGGGTTGTAGTAGCTGTTGCCCTTCAGCATCCCGACGAGCGTCGCGCTTTCGACGATGTCGAGCTGGTCGGCCGATTTGCCGAAGTAGGTACGCGCGGCCATCTCGACGCCGTACGCGTTGTACAGGAACGGCACGGTGTTCAGGTAGGTCTCGAGAATCTCGTCCTTGCTGTACACCGTCTCGATCTTGAACGCGGTGATCAGCTCCTTCACCTTGCGCGTGAGCGTCGGTGCGCGGCCGACTTCGTCCGGGTACAGGTTGCGCGCGAGTTGCTGCGTGATCGTCGAGCCGCCCTGGCGGCTGCCCGAGAACGTATGCAGCCCGGCCGCGAGCGTGCGGCGCCAGTCGATGCCGTGATGCGCGTAGAAGCGGTGATCCTCGGTCGCGATCAGCGCGTCGACCATGTGCGGCGAGATCTGCTTGAGCGGCACCCATTCGCGGTTGACGGGCCGGAATTCGGCGATGACCTGGCCGTCGGCCGACAGCACGCGCGCGGGGCGGTCGATGCGGGCCTTGCGGATGTCGCCGATGCTCGGCGTGAACGGCACGAACGCGAGCAGCACCAGCAGCCCGGCCATCGGTATCGCGGCGAGCGTCAGCGCGACGCCGCGGCGCGTCGGATGACGCAGGCGATGCCATGCGCCGGCGCACAGCGCACGGATGCGCGCGCGGCTGGCGGCGGCCAGCGGTGCGACGCGGGCGCGGCAGCGGAGCCACGCGTCTCGAAGAAGCGGCACGAAGCGGTTCAAGGCGGCAGGAGCGCGGATGGAGGAGGCGCGATCCTAGCAAACGACCCACGTGCGACGCCCGCTGAAACGGCCGTTTGCTTGCAGGATTTACAGACGATTACGTTTGTTGCCCATCGACAACCTTTTGCGGCACCCGCCGCCGCGATTCCGCTGACGATACGACGTCCGCGAGCCGTTGCGCGGCCGCTTCCATCTGCGCGCGGCCGAACCCGCCGAAGCCCAGCACGAGCCCCGGGCGGGCCGTGCCCGGCGCGAACATCGGCGACACCGCGCGCACCGCGACGCCGGCTTGCGCGGCGCGCTCGACCACGTCGAGATCGTCGATGCCGCTTGCGAGCCACAGCACGACGTGCATCCCCTGATCGCCCGGCTGCACCCACGCGCGTTCGCGCGGCAGCCGCGCGCCGAGCGTGTCGATCAGCAGCGCGCGCTGCTCCGCATACACACCGCGCACGCGGCGGATGTGGCGGTCGAGATGGCCTTCCGCGATGAACGCGGCCAGCACGTGCTGGTCGGCGGTCGGCACATGGCGATCCATCAGTGCGCGCGCGCCGCAGAACGCGGGCACGAGATCGTGGGGGGCGATCACGTAGCCGAGCCGCAACGACGGAAACAGGATCTTGCTGAACGTGCCGAGGTAGATCACGCGATCGGGGTCGAGACCCTGCAGCGACGGGAACGGATAACCTTCGTAGCGCAGCTCGCTGTCGTAGTCGTCCTCGACCACCCATGCGTGCCGTGCACGCGCCCACGCGAGCAGCGCATTGCGCCGCGCCATGCTGAGCGGCATGCCGAGCGGATACTGGTGCGACGGCGTGACGAACGCGGCGCGCGCATCGGGTGCGAGGCGGATGCCGGCGTCGACGTCGAGGCCGTCGGCGTCGACCGGCACGCGCACCATCGCGTCGTGTCGCCCGGTGCTCTCGAGCAGCGCGGTGATGCCGCGATAGGCCGGGTTCTCGACCCAGGCGCGGTCGCCCGCGCCGAGCAGCAACTGGCTCGCGAGGTGCAGCCCCTGCTGCGTGCCGCTCGTGATCACGACCTGGCCGGCCTCGCAGCGCACCGAGCGCGAACGGCGCACGTAGTCGGCGATCGCTTCGCGCAGCGGCAGCGCGCCTTGCGGATCGGCATAGCCGGACGGCGCACCGGCGCCGCGCGCGCGCAGGCGGTTGCCGAGCCGGCGCCAGATGTCGTCGGGTGCGGTGAGGCCGATCGGTACCGAGATCGCGAACGGCATCGCCGGCAGCGGGCGGAATTCGCGGGCGATTCGCGCGAAGGCGGCGGCCGGCTCGGGCAGCCCGGCGTGGGCCGCGCGCCGTCGTGGCGCGGGCGGCGCGGGTTCGGGGCCGGGCGGCGGTTCCGCGAGCGCGTTCGCGACCCGCGTGCCCGCGCCGCCGCGCGATTCGAGAAAGCCTTCGGCGATGAGCTGCGCATACGCATCGACGACGGTGCCGCGGGCAACCTGTAGCGACGTGGCGAGCAGCCGCGTGGACGGGAGCGCATCGCCCGGCCGGACGTCGCCGCGACGCACGGCTTCGCGCAGCGCCTGCGCGAGCTGGCGGCTCAGGTCGCCGGCCGCACGGTCGAGCGCGCCGAGCGACGGGATTTCGACGATCCGGGTCGTTCTTGCCATGATTCTGGTCTGCTTAAATTGTTCCAAACCGGCTCTACAGCATAAACCAGTTTGAAGTCACAATCGGCGGGTGACGGGCTCGCGCCCGCGCCCTTTCCAACCCCGCATGACCGTGGAGCCGACATGTACGTCCCCGACGAATTCAACGAGCCCGACCCCGACGCGATGCGCGAGCTGATCGTGCAGCATCCGTTCGGCAGCCTGATCACGCACGGCAGGAACGGGCTCGACGCGAACCACATTCCGTTCGAACTGCTGCCCGACGACGGCGGGCTCGGCGAACTGCACGCGCACGTCTCGCGCGCGAATCCGGTCTGGCAGGACGTCGCGAACGGCGACGAGGTGCTCGCGATCTTCCGTGCGGGCGACGCCTACATCTCGCCGACCTGGTATCCGAGCAAGCACGTGGCGCACCGGCAGGTGCCGACCTGGAACTACGTGGTCGTGCACGCGCACGGCCGCATCACGGTGCGCGACGACGAGAAGTTCGTGCGCGGCGTGGTCGCGCGGCTGACGCGCACGCACGAGGCGTCGCAGCCGGTGCCGTGGAAGATGGGCGACGCGCCGAAGGACTACATCGACAGGATGCTGGAGTCGATCGTCGGGCTGCAGATCGAGATCACGCGGCTCGTCGGCAATCGCAAGCTCGGGCAGAACAAGGACGAAGCCGATATCCGCGGCGCGGGCGAAGCGCTGGTCGCGGAGGGCAACCTCGCGATCGGGGAGGCGATGCTCGCGGCGGCCGACGCGAAACGCGAGTGACGCGCGTGACGCGCAAGCGGCGTGCACGCCGTGACCCCGGCGGCGCGCTCGGGCGAGTGCCACGCCCGCGCACCGGTGCCCGTCATTGCGTGCGCGTCGCGCCCTTCGTGCCTTCTCCCGCCTGCGCGAGCGCGTCGCGAATCGCGGCCTCGGTCTTGTCGTACGCGCCTTCGCCATAGCGCGTATAGACGACCTTTCCGCTCGCGTCGATCAGGTAGAGCGCGGGCCAGTACTGGTTGCCGTACGCGCGCCACGTGTCGTAGCGGTTGTCCTGCGCGACCGGATAGCGGATGCCGAAGCGCCTGATCGCATCGGCGACGTTGCCCGCGTCGCGCTCGAACGGATACTCGGGCGTATGCACGCCGACCACCACGAGCCCCTGGTCGCGATACTTGCGGTCCCACTCCTTCACGTACGGAATCGTATGAATGCAGTTGATGCACGAGTACGTCCAGAAATCGACGAGCACGACCTTGCCGCGCAACTGGCCGAGCGTCAGCGGCGCGCTGTTGTGCCAGCGGTCGATGCCCGTGAAATCGGGTGCCGCCGTCCCGGCCTGCGAGGCCGGCATGCTCGCCTCGTCGCGGGTGCCGGCGAACGCGGCGAGCCCGGCCGTGGCGGCGAGGGCGATGACGAGGGCGGCGGGCTTGAGTCGGGGCAGCATGGGGTTCTCCTGAGCGGGAGGCCGCCGCTCGGAGGCGGCGGCCGGACGGGTTTCGACAGGCCCCATTAGGCGGCGCCGACGTATCTGCGATGTGTCCGGCAAGCCGCGCGTGTGCAATGTTGTGTGTCGTCGCGGCGGCGCGATACATTGGGATACAAACGCGTGCCCGCCGTGCTGTATAAAAGCGGACATCGCCTGCCTCGACTCATCGAATCATCGATACCGAAACGACCCATGGACAAGATCGACCACGTGCTGATCGTCGACGACGATCGCGCGATCCGCGAACTGATCGCGGATTATCTGGAGAAGAACGGCATGCGCGTATCGCTGGCCGCCAACGGCCGCGAGATGCGCAACGTGCTGGACGACGGCGCGCCCGACCTGATCGTGCTCGACCTGATGATGCCGGGCGAGGACGGCCTCACGCTGTGCCGCGACCTGCGCGCGGGCAAGTTCCGGACGGTGCCCGTGCTGATGCTGACCGCGCGCGGCGAGGAAACCGACCGCATCATCGGCCTCGAGATGGGTGCCGACGACTACCTCGCCAAGCCGTTCGCGGTGCGCGAACTGCTCGCGCGAATCCGCTCGGTGCTGCGGCGCGCGCGCATGCTGCCGCCCGGCATGCAGGTGACGGAAACGGCCGCGATGCTCGCGTTCGGCGAATGGCGTCTCGACACGACCGGACGTCACCTGCTCGATACCGACGGCACGCTGGTCGCGCTGAGCGGCGCCGAATACCGGCTCTTGCGCGTGTTCCTCGACAACCCGCAGCGCGTGCTGACGCGCGACCAGTTGCTCAATCTCACGCAGGGGCGGCAGTCCGATCCGTTCGACCGGTCGATCGACCTGCTCGTGAGCCGGCTGCGCCAGCGCCTGCGCGACGGCGCGCGCGAGCCGCGCTACATCAAGACGCTGCGCAACGAGGGCTATGTGTTCTCGTCGGCCGTGACCGCCGTCGACGGTACGCCATGAGCGCGCGCACGTTGACGTTGTGGCATTGGCCGCGCTCGCTGTTCGCGCGGCTCGCGCTGATCCTGTGCGTGGGCCTCGCGCTCGCGCAGACGCTGTCGTTCTGGCTCACGGTGACCGAGCGCGACCAGGCGACCACCAACCTGATGATGGGCTACATCGAGCGCGAGGTCGCCAGCTCGGTCGCGCTGCTCGACCACCTGCCGCCGGCCGAGCGGGCCGCCTGGCTGCCGCGCCTCGCGCGGCGCAGCTATGCGTTCATCCTCGGGCCCGGCGAGACCGGCACGCCGCCGGAAGCGCGGCTGTCGGCGCGCGTCGAGCGGTCGATTTCCGACGGCATCGGCGGCGACTATCCGCTGACCGCGAACGCGATCCCCGGCGACCGCGAACATCTGCAGGTGCATCTGCGCCTGACCGACGGGTCGCCGCTCACGATCGACATCCATCCGATGTCGACGGTGCCGCTGTCGGGCTGGCTGCCGGTCGTGCTCCTGCTGCAGCTCGCGGTGCTGGCCGCGTGCTGCTGGCTCGCGGTGCGGCTCGCGACGCGGCCGCTCAAGCAGCTCGCGCAGGCCGCCGATGCGCTCGGCCCCGACCTGAAGGGCGAGCGGCTGAACGAGGACGGGCCGTCGGAAGTCGCGCGCGCCGCCCGGGCGTTCAACGCGATGCAGGACCGCATCGCGCAGTACATGGCCGAGCGCATGCAGATCCTCGCGTCGATCTCGCACGACCTGCAGACGCCGATCACGCGAATGCGCTTGCGGGTCGACGTGATGGACGACGACACGCAGGGCGCGAAGCTGCGCCAGGACCTGCTCGAGATGGAGCATCTGGTGAAGGAGGGGGTGGCGTATGCGCGGACGCTGCACGGCACCGAGGAGGCCGCGCGCCGCATCGATCTCGATGCGCTGCTCGACAGCATCGTGTGCGATTACACGGATGCGGGGCAGGACGTCGCGTTGCACAGCCGCGCGCCGCTCGCGCTCGTCACGCGGCCGAAGGCGCTGCGCCGCATCGTCGGCAACCTCGTCGACAACGCGCTGAAGTTCGCGGGCGCCGCCGAGATCGACGTGCACGCCGCGCCGGACGGCGGCGCGGTGATCGCCGTGCTCGACCGCGGGCCCGGCATTCCGGACGATCAGCTCGACGCGGTGTTCGAGCCGTTCCGGCGCGTGGAGACGTCGCGCAACCGGGAGACGGGCGGCACGGGGCTCGGCCTCGCGATCGCGCGGCAACTCGCGCTTGCGATGGGCGGCACGCTCACGCTGAACAACCGGGCGGACGGCGGCGGGCTGGAGGCGCGACTCACGCTGCGCAATGCGGGGTGACGCGGGGCGGCGCGTGAGCCGCGGGGGTTCAGGTTCGTGCCGAAGCCGTAGCGGAAACTGACGCCGAAGCCGAAGCCGAAGCCGAAGCCGAAGCCGAAGCCGAAGCCGACGCCGACGCCGACGCCGACGCCGACGCCGACGCCGACGCCGAAGCGCGCGACGTCACACGCGCTGCAGATGCGCGTCGACGAGCGGCGCGAGCGTCGCCGCATGCACGGCCGCGAGATCGTGCCGGCCGCCCGGCACGACATGCAGCTGCGCGTCGGGCAGCCGTTCGAGCAGGCGCCGGCCGGCCGCGACGGGGCTGAGCGGATCGTCGTCGCCCCACAGCAGCAGCGTCGGCTGCGCGATGCGGCCGATTTCCCGCGACAGGTCGGCACGGAACGTCAGGAACCAGTCGGGCAGTTGCGGGTTGGCTTGCGCGAACCCGGCCCGCCAGTCCTGCGCGCCGAGCCCTTCCATGTCGAGCCCGCCGGACGTGACCGTCAGTACGAGGTGCGTGACCAGGCCGGGCTTGTCGAGCGCCGCGCGCATCGCGATCACGCCGCCCATCGATTGCGCGATCACGGCGGTCGGTCGGTCGATCGTTTCCAGGACATGACGCACGAGGCTGTCGAAATCGTCGACGGCCGGATCGCGCGGCGTGTCGCCGAAACCCGGATAGCCGACGATCCGGCGCTCGGCCGGGTGCGTCAGGCTGCCGGCGAGCGGTTGCCAGAAGGCGGTGCTGCCCGATGCACCGGGCAGGAAGAGCAGTTGCGACGGAACGGGCATGGTGGCGCGGTTTTCCTGTGAATGAAGTAACAGCGGGTGGCGGGCAGCGCGTGTCAGCACCGGCCGGTGCGCAGCGCGACGGTCCAGTCGTCGCGCCCGCGCGATGCCGCGGTGGCGGCCGCCGTGTGCCAGTCGTATTCGATCGCATGAAATTCGACGTTCCAGCCGGCCGCCGTGCGCGACACCATCGCGTAGCGCGCATGCGGCGACCCCGTCTCGATGCGGTGCGGGTGCGGCAGGTCGTCCGCGTACGCCTGCAGCCCGACGCTGCCCGGGTTGACGATCAGCCGGCCGTCGTCGAGTCTGGCCGTACGCGGGATGTGCGTGTGGCCGCACAGGATCAGCGATGCCGGTTCGTCGCCAGCGCGTTGCGCGATTTCCGCGGGCGTCGCTGCGCGGCAGCCGTCGGGCGTGACGGTTTCGAGGAAATAGGCGACGTCGCTGCCGGGCGTGCCGTGCACCATCAATACGTCGCCGTCGAGCGTCGCGCGCTCGGGCAGCGCGGCGATCCATGCGAGATGGTCGGCGCGCAGCGTGTCGTGCGCCCAGCGATCCGACAGTCGCATCGACTCGCGATCGCCGCCGAGCAGTTGCCGTTCGTGATTGCCCTTGATGGTCGGCAGGTCGAGAGCGATCAGGCAGTCGGCCGTTTCGGGCGGATGGAGCGCCCCCGACAGGATGTCGCCGAGATTGACGATCACGTCGGCGCCGCGGCGACGGACGTCGTCGAGCACCGCGTCGAGCGCGGCGAGGTTGCCGTGGATGTCGGACAGCGCGGCGATTTTCATGGTGGATCGTCGGGGAAGGGAACGGCGATTGTCGCCAATTCGGCTCGGGTCGTCCAATGGCTTGCGCATGCATGTATGCATGCGATGCCGCAAGCCGCAAGCGGTTTGGCGTGAAGCTGCAGATGTCGCGTCAGTCGGTCGCGAGGCGCGCGTACATCGCGAAATCGCCCGGTGTGCCGCGCACCATCCTGTACGCGCGCAACAGCCCTTCGTAGCGGTAGCCGCACTTCTGCAGCACGCGCGCGGAGCCCGCGTTGCTGGTCAGCACCACGCCCTGCACGCGCATGAAGCCGCCGTCCGCGAAGGCCCACGCGGTGACGGCCGCGCACAGCGCGCTCGCGATTCCGCGCCCCCAGTGCGACGGCGCGAGATCGTAAGCGATCTCGGCCGAGCGGTTCACGGTGGAGACGGTATGCAGGCCGATCGTCCCGGCGAGCGCGCCCGATGCGTCGTCGATCACGGCGAGACGCCGGATCGAATCGGGGTCGGTCGATTCGATGGCGTCGAACAGCGGCAGCAGATCGTCGGGCGAGCGCAGGTTCCAGCTCGTGTGGCGGAAGACGTCAGGGTTCGACAGGTACGCGTACCACGCGTCGAGGTCGGCGCGTTCGAGCTGGCGGAGCGACAGGCCCGGCAAGCAGGAGCGGGGCGGTGCGGCGCTTTTCATCGGTGTCCGCCCCTACGCCGCATGACGCCGGTACAACGCCAGCGACCCGGCGAGCGCGAGCAGCATCGCGCCGCACGTGCGTTCGAGCCACAGCGCGCCCGCGCGCTTCAGCAGCCGCACCGCGCGTGCGCCGAGCAGCGCGTAGCCGAACATCACCGCGCCGTCGAGCAGCGCGAAGGTGACCGCGAGCGCGACGTATTGCGGCGCGAGCGGCGCGGACGGATCGAGGAACTGCGGCAGGAACGCGGAGAAGAACAGGTAGCCCTTCGGGTTCGTCACCGCCGTGAGGAAACTCTTCGCGAAGATCGACGCGTTGCGCCCGGATACCGCTTCACCGTGCGCGGCGGCGACGTCGAGCGAACCCTTCGACATCAGCAGCCGGATGCCGACGTACGCGAGGTAGGCGGCGCCGAGCCACTTCACGACCGAGAACCAGAACGCCGACGCCATCAGCAGCGCGCCGAGGCCGAGCGCGACCGCGACGATCAGCACGAAATCGGACAGCATCGCGCCCGCGAAGCCGTAGGCCGCGCGTCGCACGCCGTAGCGCGAGCCGTTGGTCAGCGCGAGCAGCACGGTCGGGCCGGGTGTCGCGATGCCGACGAAGGCGACGGCGGCGAAGACCAGCAGGGTCGTTTCATGCATGACGGAACTCCCGAGGGAAGGGGCGCGCTCGATTATCGGCTGCGCCCGCCCGGGCTGTACAGGGACGGCGCGCCGCGCACACGGCCGCCCGATCGACTATCTCGATTTTGGCAATAAACTTTTTTCATTATTCCGCTTCAGATTGAAACCGGTTCCATCTACCATGGCGGCCGCAGCGGGCATGCCCGCCGCGTCGTCGCGCGCGGACGATGCCGGCCTCGCACCGCCGGCGGATCTCGCCGCCCGCGCGCTACTCGCAACTGACAGCCAGAACAACGGGTTCACCGCCCGGAGACACGACAATCATGAACAAGCAACTGATCGCGGCCCCGCTGCTGCTCTCGCTCGCGGGCGTCGCCGCCGCGCAAAGCTCCGTCACGCTGTACGGCATCGTCGACGCGGGCGTGACCTATCGCAGCAACGAACGGGTCGGCTCCGCGGGCGCGTACACCGGCCATTCGAACGTCGGGCTCACGACCGGCAACCTGTCCGGCAGCCGCTGGGGCATCAAGGGTTCCGAGGATCTGGGCGGCGGGATGCGCGCGCTGTTCGTCCTCGAGAACGGCTTCGACATCACGAACGGCACGTCGGGCCAGGGTGGCCGCCAGTTCGGCCGCCAGGCGTTCGTCGGCCTCGGCAGCGACCGCTACGGCACGGTCACGCTCGGCCGCCAGTACACGTCGCTCGATGACTTCGTGAGCCCGGTCGGCCCGTCGTCGTTCATCGGCGGCTTCGGCGCACACCCGGGCGATATCGACGACCTCGACCAGACGGCGCGCGTCGACAGCTCGATCAAGTACACGAGCGCCAACTACTCGGGCTTCACGTTCGGCGCGCTGTACGGTTTCGGCAGCCAGCCGGGCAGCATGAAGCAGCGCAACACGTGGAGCGTCGGCGCGGCCTACGCGGCGGGCCCGCTGCGCGTCGGCGTCGGCTACGAGCGTTCGGACAACAGCAAGACGGGCGCGACCGACCCGACGGCCGGCAAGTGGCAGAGCACCGACGACGGGCTGTTCAACTCGTCGATCAACGAAGGTTATGCGAGCGCGCAGTCGCAGCAGATCATCGCGACCGGCGCGACCTACGATTTCGGGCCGGCCGTCGTCGGGGTGAACTACAGCAACGTGCAGTACCGCAGCGGCGACCAGTCGCGGTTCACGGGCCACGCGACGTTCAACGTCGCGGGCGTGTTCACGCGCTGGAACGTGCGCCCGCAGACGCAACTGTTCGCGGGCTACAGCTACACGCGCGGCAGCGATGTCGATGGCGTGGACGACCGCGCGCAGTATCACAACGTCACGCTCGGCGCCACCTACGACCTGTCGAAGCGCACCAGCGTGTACCTGCTCGGCGCGTACCAGCACGCATCGGGCATGACGCTCGACGCGCTCGGCCGGCCGGTGGCCGCGACCGCGTCGGTGTCCGACAAGGCGAACGGCCACTCGTCCGATTCGCGGTCGCAGGCCATCGTCAGCCTCGGCCTGCGCCAGAAGTTCTGACGCGCAGCGATCGTTGCGCCCGCAACGTTGCGCGCAGCCGATGCGGGCGACGTTGCAGGCATGCCCCTATACTGTCGCCTCCGTTCTTCGAGGAGACGACATGACCCGAACGTATTCCGCGAGTTGCCTGTGCGGAACCGTCACCGTGACGTTGCGCGGTGAGCCGGCGGCGCGCGCGAACTGCCATTGCGCGACCTGCCGCGATTTCTACGGCACGCCGGTGCTGTCCGCGACCGCGTGGCCGCCGGAGCAGGTGGCCGTCGAGGGCGGCCATGCGACGTTCCCGCATCCGGCGAAGTCGATGTCGCGCACGTATTGCGCGTCCTGCGGCGAGATCGTGTGCGGCACCAACCGGCTCGGCATGCGCGTCGTACCGAACAGCCTGGCCGCGCGTGCGCACGGCGGGCAATTGCCCGGCGACCTGCAGCCGACGATGCACCTGTTCTACCGGCACCGCGTGATCGACGTCGTGGACGCGCTGCCGAAATTCCTCGACGGCTGGGACGGCCCGACGCTCGACGACGCGAACTGAACGATCGTGGCGCGTGCCGGCATGCCGGCGCGCGGTTCTCTCCGCCGTATCCCGCTTTCTCCTTTCTTCCTTCCTCCCGCCGCATGCCGCCGCGCTGAATCGCGCCGACGCGATCGAGCCGGATAATATTTTTTCCCTTTCATTTCAATTTCGATTTGTAATCATCGAGCCCATTTCCGGGGAATGAAAAAGGCAATGCGTGAATTTCAGAAAAAATGACGTATTTGCATTGGGCAATCCGGAAGAAAATGCCGGGGAAAAGCGCCGAAGCCGTGCGGCCGGCAAGCCGTTGCGGCGCGGTGGGCGGGTTTGACCATCGTTGACGGAAAAGCGCCGGACGGCAAAAAGAATGGCGTGAATAATTCGGGAGGAAGGCGAATGCGCTTTAGCCGGAATCACCAATATTTCATGCGCCGCGATTTACAGTGTCGACAATTGAACGTTCGGGAGCATTATTCATGTCAATGAAACAAATTCGGGCGGCATTGCTGGGAATGTGCATGGCGATGCTGGCGCCGGCGAGTCACGCGCAGGTGTCGTACTCGACCGACTGGCTCGCGAACACGTACGGCACGCTGGCCCAGCACGTGGGCAATGCCGCGCGCTCGATGTGGGTCGCCCCCGAGGGCGTGATCTACACGGCGTCGCGCTGGGACGAGAACGCGGGCGGTGTCGCGCTCTACCAGAACGGCCAGCCGATGGGCACGATCGGCATCCACGACGAATTCCAGGGCGGCGCGATCACCGGCAACGCGACGTCGATCTTCGTCGCGCTCGGCTACAACCGCAACTTCGGCAGCGGCTCGGTGGGCCGCTACAACCGCGGCACGAACCAGCGCGACCTGCGCATCCCGGTCAGCACGTGGACGGGCCTGCCGAATCCGGACGTGATCACCGGCCTCGCGACGGCCGGCAACCTGCTCTATGCGAGCGATTTCTACGGCAACCGCGTGCGCGTCTATACGACCGACGGCGTCTGGCAGCGCGACATCGGCGTGACCGGGCCCGGTGCGCTGGCGCTCGATGCGGCGGGCAACCTTTGGGTGGCGCGCATGAGCGCGGGCGTGGTCGTGCAGTACAGCGCGACCGGCACGCTGATGAACACGATCCAGATGGCGGCCGGCGCACGGCCGTCGGCGCTGTATTTCGACGCGTCGACGGGGCAGTTGCTGGTGGGCGACCAGGGCCCGGACATGAACATCAAGCTCTACAGCCTCGCCGGGCTGCCGCAGCAGGTCGGCACGTTCGGCGTGCAGGGCGGTTATCTCGACACGACATCGGGCATCAAGGGGCAGGTCGGCGACAAGCGCTTCACGCGCGTGGTCGGCATCGGCAAGGATGCCGGCGGCAACCTGTACGTGCTCAACAATGCGTGGGGCGGGGGCTGGGATCTCGGGCGCAACGGCAGCACCGACCTGCATTCATACGGCCCGACGGGCACGCTGCAATGGAAGCTGCAGGCGCTGAACTTCGAGGCGATCGCCGCGCCCGACCCGGCGACCGACGGCGCGTTCTTCTATAGCGGCAACAACGTGTACACGGGCTCGGCGGGCGGCACGTTCGTCGCGAACACGGTCGATCCGTTCAGCTATCCGAAGGATCCGCGCCTCGACATGAACGACTACCAGCGCGGCCAGCACTTCGGCCAGCTCGTGACGGTCGGCGGCAACCGGATCCTCGTCGCATCGGGCCAGAACCCCGGCAACTTCAACTTCTACTACTTCACGCCGGCGACCGGCTATATCGCGAATCCGGCCGGCTCGCTGCCGGGCAAGCCGTTCAACACGACGCTGCAGGTCACGGCCGGTTTCGACATCGACGGCAACGGCGACGTGTGGGCCGGGTTGAACGGCTCCAACGTGATTACCCGCTACCCGATGACGGGCTTCGACGCGACCGGCAAGCCGTCGTGGGGCAAGCCGACGACGACGGCCGTGCCGGGCACCGTGGCGCCCGTCACGCGCATCATCTACCAGGCGGACAGCGACACGATGATCCTCGCGCAGGGCCTCGCGGGCAACTGGGACTGGACCGCGATGAACGGGCATATCGAGGTCTATCACGGCTGGAAGAACGGCAACACGAGCGCGCCGAACCCGGTGATCAACCTGACGAGCGCGAACCCCAAATCGATCGCGGCGGCCGGCCACTACCTGTTCGTCGGCTACGTGCACACCGTGCCGAACGTCGACGTGTTCGATCTCAACACGGGCGCCCTCGTCACGACGCTGACGAACTCGAATACGTCGGCGATGGATGTCGGCAACGACGTCGACTCGATGTACGGGATCCGCGCGTACCTGCGCTCGACCGGCGAATACGTGATCACGAAGGACAACTACAACGGCACCAGCATGATCGTGTATCGCTGGCGTCCGTGAACGCGCGGGCCGGGCAGGCCGCGCGGCCTGCCCGGCCTGCCCGGCGCCCGCGTCACGGCGCGCCGAGCACGCGGCCGTTCACGCTGAGCCCGTACATCGAATCGGGCGAATCGTGGAATTTCGCGCGCGTGTCGTGCACCGAGCCGGTGAAGCGCGGGTCCTGCGGACGTTCGTGGCTGTCCATGAAGGTCGCGACGTCCCACGCTTCCTGATCGGTCAGCGTGCCGCCGAGCCCGAGCGGCATGTTGGCCTTGATGAAGCCGGCCGCATTGCGGATGTCGCCCATCCCCGCGCCCCAGTTGAACGAACGCGCGCCCCACAGCGCCGGGAAGACCGCCTTGCCGCCGCTCGACTGCCCCTGGCCGTCCGCACCGTGGCACAGCGCGCAGTGCTGCGTGTAGACGGCGGCGCCGCGCGCATAGTCGGCCTTCTGCGCGGGCGGCGGCAGTTTCAGGAAACCCTGCCCCGGCAGCTTCGTGCCGACCGGCGCGCCCTTCGCGAGCCAGTACGAATAGGTTTCCAGCGCGACGAGAATCGGGTCGCCGGCCGGCGGCGCCTTGCCGTTCATGCTGTAGCGGAAGCATCCCTGCAGGCGCTCGGCGAACGTGTTCACGTGGCCGTTCTTGCTGCGGTACGCCGGATACAGCAGGTACGCGGCCCACATCGGGCTCGAGTCGGGCCGCCGGCCCGCGTCGAGGTGGCAGCTCGCGCAGGTCAGCTTGTTGCCGACGTACTTGCCCGCGAACTCGGGCGTGTGCAAAAAGATCTGCTCGCCGAGCTTCACGGTCTTGCCGAACTCGTCGGCGGGGATCGCGGATTCGGCGGGCGGCGCGAACGGCCTGGCGGCCGCCGCAACGGCGGAAGGCGCGGATGCGGAAGCGTTGGCCGGTGGTGCATCCTGCGGTGCGGCCGCGAACGCGAGCGCGGGCATCCAGGCCGCGCCGAGCAGTGCCGCGCGGGTGCGGCGGATCAGCGTCGTGCGGTCGATCATCGCTTGTCTCCCTGCGCGGCGCCGCCGCGTGCGTAGTAGGCGGCCACCGCGTCGATGTCGGCGTCGGACAGCTTGCCGGCGATCGCCGGCATCAGCGCCATCGGCCCCGGCGGGCGCGTGCCGTGTTTCCAGCCGTTCAACTGGCCGGCGATATAGGCGGCGGGCTGGCCCGCGAGCGGCGGAAACGCGCTGCCCACGCCGAGGCCGCCGGGGCCGTGACACTGGGCGCATGCGGGCAGTCCTTGCGACCAGCGTCCGCGCGTCGCGAGCCACGCGCCGGTGTTCGCCGGATCGATCGACGTGTCGTCGGCGGCGACGATGCCGGCCGGCGCGGGCAGGCTCGCGAAGTACGCGGATACCGCATCGCGCTCGTGCGGCGTCAGCAGTTTCGAGAGCGGCTGCATGACGGGATTCTGGCGGCTGCCGTCCGCGAACGCGGCAAGCTGCGCGGACAGATACGCGGCGCTCGTGCCCGCGAGGCGCGGGAAGCCGGCCGCCGCGTTGCCTTCGCCCTGGCTGCCGTGGCAGCCGATGCAGGCGGCGGCGCCCGTCGTCGAACCCTGTGTCGCGAGCGTCTTGCCGAGCGTCGCGTCGTCCGCGCGCGCGTGGCCGCCCAGCAGCGTCGCCGCGGCGAGCAGCAGCGGCGCGAACCGGCGTCGCGGTGTGTGCACCGTATCGTTCACGTGTCCCCTCCTTGTTGTAGGCCGCGAGCGCGCCGCCGGGCAGCCGGCGCGGCCGCGCGGTCAGCCCGCATCGGGCTGCTTCTCCTGCTGCGCCGGCGCGAGGTGCTGCGGCGGTGTCGCCGCATCGTATCGGCCGAAGCCGTAGCGCTGGAAGATCTCGAACGCTTCCGGCGACCGGATGAACGCGAGCCATGCGCGCGCGGCTTCCGGATGCGGCGCGTCCTTCACCATCGCGCCCGCATAGATCGCAGTCGTATTCTGCTCGGCCGGAATGTCGATGTGCATCAGCGGATGCCCGACCTGTTCCTGGAACGCCGCCTCGGATTGCCACAGCACGCCCGCGTCCGCGCGCCCCTGCATCAGGAACAGCGCGGTTTCCCGATGGTGGATGTGCGTGAGCTCGGTCGTGCCGGCGTGCACCTTGTCGTCGTAGACGGTACGCGCGAGCGCGTCGCCGCCGGCCTTCACGAGCGACGCGCGGATCTGCCGCGCGACGCCCTCGAATGCCGGATTGGGCATCGCAAGCTGCACGTCGGGCCGCGCGAGGTCGTTCAGCGACGCGATGCGCTTCGGATTGCCGGCGCGCACCATGATCGTCAGCTGGTTCGTCACGTAGGGCACGGCCGGGCCGGCGAGCGTGCCGTCCGCGATCAAGCCGTCGATCTTGCCGAGCCCCGCGAAATACGCGTCGGGCTTGACCGTCCACGTCATGTTGCCGACGGTGATCGTGCCGCCCGCATGGATCTGCTTCACGAGCAGGCCGGGCGGGATCGTCTCCCAGTAGATGCGGCCGCGGTACTCGGGATGGTCTTCCTCGAACTTCGCGACGAGCGGCGCCATCGCGAAGAAATAGTTGCCGCCGACGAACAGCACGAGCTTCGGCGCGGTGAGGTCGCCGTGGAAATCGGCGAGCACGTCGACCTGCGGCACCGTGAATTCGAGGCCGCGATGCGTCGCGTCGTTGTTGCGGCCGTCCTGCCAGGGCGGGAAGACGTTCGCGGCGGGGCCGGCCGGCGCGGCGAGCGACAGCGCCGATGCGCAGCAGAGCCAGGCGGCCAGCACGGCGCGCAGCGTGCGCCGACGGCGCGGCAACGGTGACGGCGGTTGCAGGGGGATCGATGTCATCGCGGTGCTCATTTTGCGTACGTGAAGCCGGCCTGCTGCAGTTCGGGCAGCGTGCCGACCGCGCCCGGCGTGACGATTGCCGACGGGATCACATGGTTGGTCAGGTCGGCCGCGAGCGCGTCGAGCGGCAGCTTGTCGGGATTCGCGTTCGCGCCGTCGAGCCGCTCCGCGAGTTCCCAGATCGCGTTGTGGCACGACAGGAACACGACGCCGCGCTGCTGCAGCGCGGCGATGCTGTTGTCGTGCGACGAGAATGCGCCGTCGGGCGACTCGTGGTCTTGCGCGCCCTTCGATTGCGCGGGTTTCGCGTCGAGCAGCGTGTTGGCCGGAAAGGCGGCGCCGGCGAATTTCGCGAGGCCGTATTTGTCCCACGCGGCCTGGTCGAACAGTGCGAGATGCGCGCTGCCGTGCGTGGCCGATACGACGAGGAAATCCGGATGGCGATACGACCAGATCTGCGCGTTCAGCGAATTGCGCATCAGGTTCAGCCACGGGCCGCCGAGCTCGGTGTTGTCCCACACCTGCTTCGGGCCGCCGCGGTAGCCGGCCAGTTCGGCGAGCGCCGCATGATCCCACTGGTCGGGGCGTTCGAGGATCATCGGCACCGTCTTGAAGTCGCGCCGCCGCGGCGCGGCCGCGAGGCGGCGCGTGAAGTCGGCGAGGTGCGTGGCGCCGCCGGGCAGCAGCGCGCCGGTTTCGGGCGCGGCGGCGCGAGCGGGGCGCGCGGTGGCGAGCAGCGCGGT
>NZ_ASSI01000112.1:0-4459 GCF_000466765.1 Burkholderia sp. AU4i
CGTTGATCGACGCCTTCAGGTTCTCCGTGATGCGCGCCTGCATGTTGACCGCCATCGCCTTCTGGCCGAGGAAGGTCGACGTACCCACGCCCATCCCGAAGTTGGCATCGCGATCGAGCTGCGGGATCGATGCCATCGCGCCGACGGCCGCGATACCCTGCTTCGCCATCTGGTCGGTCTGCTGCAGTTGCGAACCCAGCGAGTTGATCTGCGCCTGCTGGCCCGACAGTGCCGTCGACAGCGTCGTCTGCACCTGCGTCAGCTGGTTCACGTTCACCGCGTCGGTGCCTTGCGTACCCGGCGCGACGTTCGTGATCTGGCGCTGCTGCGTGTCGCTGCCGACCGACACCACGTTCGAGCGGCCGCCGTCGTTCGAATTCGCGCCGATCGCCACCGAGTTCGAGCCGGCGGTGACGGTCGGGACGTCGGTGCCCTTGCCGTTCATGTCGGCCGCGATGCCGTTGTTGTTGGCGGCGCGCGTCGTGTTGTTGTTGATCGTCGTCGACAGCTGGTTCAACGTGTTGTTGATGTTGTTCACGCCGGTCGACAGCGAGGCCACGTTGCTGTTCGTCGTGCTCAGGCCGGTGGACAGCGAACCGATGCCCGTCGAGGTCGACGTCGACAGCGAGTTGACGTTGCTGTTCGTCGTGCTCAGGCCGGTCGACAGCGAGTTGATCGCGGTCGAGGTCGACGTGGACAGCGAGGCCACGTTGCTGTTCGTCGTGCTCAGGCCCGTCGACAGCGAGTTGATGCCGGTCGACAGCGAGGCGACGTTCGATGCGGTGGACGTCGACAGCGCGTTGACCGCGTTGTTCGTCGCGTTGAGCTGGCTGCCGTTGATCGCGTCCGTGCTGCTGGCCGAGATCCGGCCCGCGGCGACGTTCGTGATCTGGCGTTCCGCACCCGGTGCGCCGACGCTCACCACGCCGACCGGCGAGCTGCCCGCGAAGAAGTACGTGACACCGCCGATCGTGGCGCTGGAGGTGCCGACGGCCGGGGCCGTGACCGAGTTGGCGCCGAGTGCGATCGAGTTGGCGACGTTCGCGGTGGCGTTCGAACCCAGGGCGAGCGCGTCGGCGGCGCTGGCCGTGGCGCTCGAGCCGTAGGCCTGTGCACCGACGGCGCTGGCCGTCGACTGGTTGCCCAGCGCGATCGTGTTGTCCGCGGTGGCCTGGTTCGAGCTGCCGAGGGCGAGCGCGCTGGCACCGGTTGCGGTGTTCGCGTTGCCGAGCGCCACTGCGCCGTTGCCGGTCGCCGTGTCGTTCGCGCCCAGTGCGACCGCGCCGGTACCCGTCGCGATGCTCGGGTCGCCGATCGCGACCGCGCCGTCGCCGGTGGCCGTGTTGCCGGAGCCGATCGACACGGCCTTGCCGCCCGTGGCCGATGCGTTCTGGCCGATCGCGACCGCGCCTGCCGACTGCGCGTTCGAACCGTCGCCGACCGCCACGCTGCTCGCGCCTGCCGCGCTGGCGTTCACGCCGGCGGCGAGGGCGTTGGTGCCGGTGGCGCCCGTGTTGTCGTAGTTGGCCTGCTGCGTGCCGTTGTCGTTGACGCTGTAGTAGTGCGTCTTCGCGGCGTTGATCGCGGTCGAGGTCGAAGTCGACAGCGAGGCCACGTTGCTGTTCGTGCTGCTCAGGCCGGTGGACAGGGAGCCGATGCCGGTCGACGTCGACGTGGACAGCGACAGGATCGTGCTGTCCGTGCTGCTCAGGCCCGTGGACAACGAGCTGATGCCGGTCGAGGTCGACGTGGACAGCGACGTGATCGAGCTGGTGGCCGAGGACAGGCCGGTCGACGTGGAAGTCGACAGCGAGCTGATCGAGCTGTTGGCCGACGAGAGGCCGGTCGAGGTCGAGGTCGACAGTGACGTGATCGAGCTGTTCGTGCTGCTCAGGCCGGTGGACAGGGAGCCGATCGAGCTGGTGGCCGACGAGAGGCCCGTCGAGGTCGAAGTCGACAGCGAGGTGATCGAGCTGTTGGCCGACGAGAGGCCCGTCGAGGTCGAAGTCGACAGCGAGGTGATCGAGCTGTTGGCCGACGAGAGGCCGGTCGAGGTCGAGGTCGACAACGAGGTGATCGAGCTGTTGGCCGAGGACAGACCGGTCGAGGTCGAGGTCGACAACGAATCGATCGAGCTGTTAGCCGAGGACAGGCCGGTCGACGTCGACGTGGACAGCGAGGTGATCGAGCTATTGGCCGACGACAGACCGGTCGACGTGGAGGTCGACAGCGAGGTGATCGAGCTGTTGGCCGAGGACAGACCGGTCGAGGTCGAGGTCGACAGCGAATCGATCGAGCTGTTAGCCGACGACAGGCCGGTCGACGTCGAAGTCGAGAGCGACGTGATCGAGCTGTTAGCCGACGACAAACCGGTCGACGTCGAAGTCGACAGCGAGGTGACCGAGCTGTTGGTCGACGAGAGACCGGTCGACAGCGAGCCGATCGAGCTGGTGGCCGACGACAAGCCAGTCGAGGTCGAAGTCGACAGGGACGTGATCGAGCTGTTAGCCGACGACAAACCGGTCGAGGTCGAAGTCGACAGCGAGGTGATCGAGCTGTTGGCCGACGAGAGACCGGTCGAGGTCGAGGTCGACAACGAATCGATCGAGCTGTTGGCCGACGAGAGGCCGGTCGACGTCGAGGTCGACAGCGACGTGATCGAGCTGTTGGCCGACGACAGGCCCGTCGAGGTTGAAGTCGACAGCGAATCGATCGAGCTGTTCGCCGAGGACAGACCCGTCGAGGTTGAAGTCGAGAGCGACGTGATCGAGCTGTTGGCCGACGAGAGACCCGTCGAGGTCGAGGTCGACAGCGAAGTGATCGAGCTGTTCGCCGACGAGAGGCCGGTCGACGTCGAGGTCGACAGGGACGTGATCGAGCTGTTGGCCGACGAGAGACCCGTCGAGGTCGAAGTCGACAGCGAATCGATCGAGCTGTTAGCCGAGGACAGACCCGTTGAGGTTGAAGTCGACAGCGAAGTGATCGAGCTGTTAGCCGACGAGAGGCCGGTCGAGGTCGAAGTCGACAACGAGTCGATCGAGCTATTCGCGGACGACAAGCCCGTCGAGGTCGAGGTCGACAGGGACGTGATCGAGCTGTTAGCCGACGACAGACCCGTCGAGGTCGAAGTCGACAGGGACGTGATCGAGCTGTTAGCCGAGGACAGGCCCGTCGAGGTCGACGTCGACAGCGAATCGATCGAGCTGTTAGCCGACGACAGACCCGTAGAGGTCGAGGTCGACAGCGAAGTGATCGAGCTGTTGGCCGACGAGAGGCCGGTCGAGGTCGAGGTCGACAGGGAGGTGATCGAGCTGTTCGCCGAGGACAGACCGGTCGACGTCGAGGTCGACAACGAATCGATCGAGCTGTTGGCCGACGACAGACCCGTCGAGGTCGAGGTCGACAGGGAGGTGATCGAGCTATTGGCCGACGAGAGGCCGGTCGAGGTCGAAGTCGACAGCGAGGTGATCGAGCTGTTGGCCGACGAGAGGCCCGTCGAGGTCGAAGTCGACAACGAATCGATCGAGCTATTGGCCGACGACAGGCCCGTCGAGGTGGAAGTCGACAGGGAATCGATCGAGCTGTTAGCCGACGACAGACCCGTCGAGGTCGAGGTCGACAGCGAGGTGATCGAACTGTTGGCCGACGACAGGCCGGTCGAGGTCGAAGTCGACAGCGACGTGATCGAGCTGTTAGCCGACGACAGACCCGTCGAGGTCGAAGTCGACAGCGACGAAATGGCACTGGTCGCGGTACCGACCTGTTGGGCGACGGAATACAGCTGGCTACCGTTGATCGCGTCGGTACTGGTCGACGTTACCTGGCCGGCGGCGACATTGGTGATTTGCCGCTCGTTGTTGGCGCTGCCGACGCTAACGGTGCCAACCGGCGTGGTGCCTGCGAATCCGCCGAACGTGACGCCGCCGACGGTTGCGCTGCTCGTGCCGACGGGCGCGGCGTCGGCCTTCGAGCCGGCGCCCAGCGCGACGGAATTGTTCGTGCTGGCGATGGCGCCGCTGCCGATGGCGACGGCGTCGGTGCCCGTCGCGGTGCTGTCGGCGCCGGTCGAGTTCGCGTGGAAGTACTTGATGCCCTGGCTGTTGATGCTGTCGATTGCCGAGCCGACGCTGTTGGCGGTCGACGTCGTGCCGTTCGAGTTGTACGTGGTGTACGACGGAGCCGAGACCTTGCCGGTTGTCGGGTCATACGTCGAGCCACCGCCAAGTGCCGAGGCCGTGCTGCTACCGAGGTTGTCTGTCTTCGTCGAGACCGTGCTCAAGCCGGTGGACAGCGAACCGATCGAGCTGGTGGCAGACGAAAGGCCGGTCGACGTGGAGGTCGACAGCGAGATGACCGAGCTATTGGTCGACGAGAGGCCGGTCGACAGCGAGCCGATCGAGCTGTTGGCCGACGACAGGCCAGTCGACGTGGAGGATGACAGCGAAGTGACCGAGCTGTT
>NZ_ASSI01000113.1:0-15362 GCF_000466765.1 Burkholderia sp. AU4i
GAAGCCGTGCGGCACGCGCGTCGCGACCTGTCGCGCGCGGCCGCCCGGCGCGCGCCGGCCATGCCCGCGCAGGCCGCCCGGACGGGGCCGACGGCACGCCCGCCCGCGTTCCGGCCGCATCCGCTCGCCGATCCGGTAAAATTACGCGTTTCAGCACACTAACAAGCCGCGCCGCCGCGCGAGCCGACCCTCCGGGCCCCGCCCGGAGCGCCGCCCGCAACGGAGCGCCAGCGCCACGAAGGCTCTTCATGCTTACGTTTCAGCAAATCATCCTGACGCTGCAGTCCTACTGGGACAAGCAGGGTTGCGCCCTGCTCCAGCCCATCGACATGGAAGTCGGTGCAGGCACGTCGCACGTGCACACGTTCCTGCGCGCGGTCGGCCCCGAGCCGTGGCGCGCCGCGTACGTGCAGCCGTCGCGCCGCCCGAAGGACGGCCGCTACGGCGAGAACCCGAACCGCCTGCAGCACTACTACCAGTACCAGGTCGTGCTCAAGCCGGCACCGGAAAACATCCTCGACCTGTACCTCGGTTCGCTCGAGGCGCTCGGCTTCGACCTGCAGCAGAACGACGTGCGCTTCGTCGAGGACGACTGGGAAAACCCGACGCTCGGCGCGTGGGGCCTCGGCTGGGAAGTGTGGCTGAACGGGATGGAAGTCACGCAGTTCACGTATTTCCAGGAAGTCGGCGGCCTCGAATGCAAGCCGGTGCTCGGCGAGATCACGTACGGCCTCGAGCGCCTCGCGATGTACCTGCAGAAGGTCGAGAACGTCTACGACCTCGTGTGGACCGAGTGGGAAGAGCAAGGCCCGAACGGCCCCGAGCTGCGCCGCCTGTCATATGGCGACGTGTACCACCAGAACGAGGTCGAACAGTCGACCTACAACTTCGAGCACGCGAACGTCGACCTGCTGTTCACGTTCTTCAACAGCTACGAAGCGGAAGCGAAGAAGATGATCGACGCGCAGCTCGCGCTGCCCGCGTACGAACTCGTGCTGAAGGCCGGCCACACGTTCAACCTGCTCGATGCGCGCGGCGCGATCTCGGTCACCGAACGCGCGGCATACATCGGCCGCATCCGCGCGCTGTCGCGTCTCGTCGCGCAGGCTTATTACGACTCGCGCGAGAAGCTCGGCTTCCCGATGCTCGGCAACCCGCCGGGCGTGCCGGGCCTCACCACCGACGCCCAGGACGCCGCCCAGCCGGCATGGGCGCCGCCGCTCAAGGTCGAACGCAAGATCGATCAGGACTGACGAGACGAATTCCAATCATGACGCACAATCATCCCGCCCCCCTGCTCGTCGAACTGCTGACCGAAGAGCTGCCGCCGAAGGCCCTCGCGCGCCTCGGCGACGCATTCGCCGAAGGTCTCGCACAACGCCTCGCGGCACGCGACCTCGTCGAAGGCGAACTCGTGTTCGAACGCTACGCCACGCCGCGCCGCCTCGCCGTCGTCGTGCAGAACGTGCGCGCCGTCGCACCTGAAAAGCAGGTCCGCGAAAAGGTCCTGCCCGTGTCGGTCGCGCTCGACGCCGAAGGCAAGCCGACGGCCCCGCTCGCGAAGAAGCTCGCGGCGCTCGGCCACCCGAACCTGTCGATCGCCGATCTCGAGCGCGCGCAGGACGGCAAGGCCGAAGCGTTCTTCATCAACTACTCGGCGGCCGGCGCCACGCTCGCCGACGGCCTGCAGGCCGCGCTCGACGAAGCGCTCGCGAAGCTGCCGATCCCGAAATTCATGACGTACCAGCGCCCGGACGGCTCGGACGTGAAGTTCGTGCGCCCGGTGCATCGCCTGACGGTGCTGCACGACGACCGCATCGTGCCCGTCACCGCATTCGGCGTCGATGCCGGCGACACGACGCTCGGCCACCGCTTCCTGTCCGACGGCCTCGTCGCGATCCAGCACGCGCGCGCGTACGCCGACACGCTGCGCGACAAGGGCCGCGTGATCGCGCACTTCGCCGATCGCCGCGAAACGATCCGCACGCAGCTGAACGAACACGCGAACGGCGATACCGTCGTGATGCCCGAGTCGCTGCTCGACGAAGTGACGTCGCTGGTCGAATGGCCGGTCGTCTACCCGTGCCGCTTCGAGGACGAATTCCTGCAGGTTCCGCAGGAATGCCTGATCCTCACGATGCAGACCAACCAGAAGTATTTCGCACTGACCGACGTCGCCGGCAAGCTGCGCTCGCGTTTCCTGATCGTGTCGAACATCGAGACGAAGACGCCGGGCGAGATCATCGAAGGCAACGAGCGCGTCGTGCGCCCGCGCCTCGCCGACGCGAAGTTCTTCTTCGAGCAGGACAAGAAGAAGCCGCTCGCCGACCGCGTGCCGCAGCTCGCGAACGTCGTGTATCACAACAAGCTCGGTTCGGCGCTCGCGCGCGTCGAGCGCCTCGAGGCGCTGGCCGGCGAGATCGCCCCGGCGATCGGCGCCGACGCCGCGCACGCGAAGCGCGCCGCACGCCTCGCGAAGGCCGACCTGCTGACCGACATGGTCGGCGAGTTCCCGGAACTGCAGGGCACGATGGGCACGTACTACGCGCGCCACGACGGCGAAGCCGACGACGTCGCGCTCGCCTGCGCCGAGCACTACCAGCCGCGTTTCTCCGGCGACGCATTGCCGACCACGCCCGTGTCGACCACCGTCGCGCTCGCCGACAAGCTCGAGACGATCGTCGGCATCTGGGGGATCGGCCTCGCACCGACCGGCGAGAAGGATCCGTTCGCGCTGCGCCGCCACGCACTCGGCGTGCTGCGCCTGCTGCTCGAGAAGCAGCTGCCGCTCGATCTCGTGTCGCTGCTGCGCACGGCTCATGCGCGCTTCGAAGGCGTGCCGGGCGTCGCCGAATCGACCGACGCGATCCTCGCGTTCTTCATGGATCGCCTGCGCGGCCTGCTGCGCGAGCGCGGCTATTCGGCCGGCGAAATCGACGCGGTGCTGAGCCTGAACCCGACGCGCGTCGACGATCTCGTCGCACGCCTCGACGCGGTGCGCGAATTCACGCGCCTCGCGGAAGCCGAGGCGCTCGCCGCCGCGAACAAGCGGATCTCGAACATCCTGAAGAAGTCGGAAGGCGGTGCGAACGGTGCGGTGCAGCCGACGCTGCTCGTCGAGGCCGCCGAGAAGGCGCTGCACGAACAGCTCGCGGCCGTGACGCCGCACGTGCAGTCGCAGCTCGAGGCGCGTGCGTACACAGGCGCGCTGTCGGCGCTCGCCGCGCTGCGCGCACCGGTCGACACGTTCTTCAACGACGTGATGGTCAACGCGGAAGATCCGGCACTGCGCGCGAACCGTCTCGCGCTGCTGTCCGCGCTGCACCAGCAGATGAATTGCGTCGCCGACATTTCGAAGCTCGCCGCATAAGGGCCGCACGATGCCGACCAGCCCCAACCGAAAGCTCGTCGTCCTCGACCGGGACGGCGTGATCAACGTCGATTCGGATGCGTTCATCAAGACGCCCGACGAATGGATCGCGCTGCCCGGCGCCCTCGAGGCGATTGCCCGGCTCAACCACGCGGGGTATCGCGTGGTCGTCGCGACCAACCAGTCCGGCATCGGTCGCGGGCTGTTCGACATGGCCGCGCTCAACGAGATGCACCTGAAGATGCATCGCGCGGCGGCCGCGGTCGGCGCGCGGATCGACGCGGTGTTCTTCTGCCCGCACACGGCCGAGGATCACTGCGACTGCCGCAAGCCGAAACCCGGGATGATGCAGATGATCGCCGAGCGCTTCGAGATCGATCCCGATCACACGCCGGTGGTCGGCGATTCGCTGCGCGACCTGCAGGCCGGCGTCGCGGTCGGCTGCCAGCCGCACCTCGTGCTCACCGGCAAGGGCAAGAAGACGCTCGCCGCCGGCAACCTGCCGCCCGGCACGAAGGTCCACGACGACCTGCGCGCGTTCGCGCTCGATTTCCTTTCACACGAACACGAGTGATGCGGCCGCCGCGCGCATCCTCCCTAACGCCAGACTTACGCCGATGCGCTTCGTCCGCTCCCTGCTGCTGCTGATCTACTTCGTCGTGTACACGGTGCCGTACGCCACCGCGTGCTTCATCGCCTTTCCGTTCATGCGCGCCGACGCGCGCTACTGGATGGCGGCCGGCTGGTGCAAGTCCACGCTGTGGGTCGTGCGCTGGCTGAACGGCATCCGCTACCGGATCGAGGGCTACGAGAACCTGCCCGACGGCCCGGCCGTGCTGCTGTCGAAGCACCAGTCCGCATGGGAAACGCTCGCGTTTCCCGCGCTGATGCCGAAACCGCTCTGCTACGTGTTCAAGCGCGAGCTGCTGTACGTGCCGTTCTTCGGCTGGGCGCTCGGGCTGCTGCACATGGTCAACATCAACCGCAAGGAAGGCAAGAACGCGTTCACGTCGGTGATCCGCCAGGGAAAGAAGCGTCTGTCGGAAGGCGCATGGATGATCATGTTCCCGGAAGGCACGCGCACGCCGGTCGGCAAGCAGGGCAAGTACAAGACGGGTGGCGCGCGCTTCGCGATCGAAACCGGTGCACCCGTCGTACCGATCGCGCACAATGCAGGCCGGGTGTGGCCGCGCAACTCGTTCACGAAATTCCCGGGTGTCGTCACCGTGTCGATCGGCAAGCCGATCCCCAGCGAGGGGCTGACGCCCGATGCATTGAACTCGCAGGTCGAAGCATGGATCGAAGCGGAAATGCGCCGGATCGATCCGGATTCGTATCGCCAGGCGGGCAACGCCGGCACGCGCGATGCCGCGCGTGTCTGACGCCCCCGGGTGGCAGCCGTTGCGTACGACAAAAAGAAGCGAACTGATGAAACAGCGTCCGCGGCCACGGCCTGCCGTCGTGGCCCTCGATCATCGCCAGATGGATCTGCCGCTCTTCGACGGGCCGGCCGCCGCACCGTCGGCGCCCGCCGCCCCGCCCGCGCCGACCGAAGCGGCCCCCGCTGCGCCCCTCGATCCGGGCCCCGCGCCCGACCGCTCGCGCGTGCGGACGTTCGCACTCGACAGCCGCGTGCTCGAATACCGCCTGAAGCGCTCGGCGCGCCGTACGATCGGCTTCACGATCGACGGCAGCGGGCTGTCGATCACCGCGCCGCGCTGGGTCACGCTCGCCGACATCGAAGCCGCGATCGCCGAGAAACAACGCTGGATCTTCGCGAAGCTCGCCGAATGGAAGACGCGCACCGAGCAGCGCGCGCTGCCGCAGATCGACTGGCGCGACGGCGCGCAGCTGCCCTATCTCGGCAAGACGGTGACGATCGCGCTCGGCGCGGGCGCCGTCGCATTCGACGCCGATGCGTTGCGGCTCTCGCTGCCGCTGCCCGTGCAGGCCGACATGCAGCAGATCAAGGATCGCGTGCAGGGCTGGCTGCAGGGCGAAGCCCGGCGGATCTTCGGTGAACGCCTCGCGGTGTACGCGGAGAAGCTCGGCGTCACGTATTCGATGTATGCGCTGTCGTCGGCCGCGACGCGCTGGGGCAGTTGCTCGAGCGACGGCAAGATCCGCCTGAACTGGCGGCTGATCCATTTCCCGATGTCGATCATCGACTACGTCGTCGCGCACGAGCTGTCGCACCTGCGCGAAATGAATCACAGCCCGGCCTTCTGGCAGACCGTCGAGTCGATCTTCCCCGAGTTCCGCGAAGCGCGCCACACGCTCAAGCATCACCCGCCCGAGCTGCTGCCGTCGCTTTGACGCGCACGGCTTCGCCGCCAACGAAAAAGGGCGATGCGGGTCACTCCGCATCGCCCTTTTTTGCCGCCGCGCGCATCACACGCCACGGCCCGGTTCATCCGGCGCTCAGTGCGCCTTTTTCTGAATGAACTCGATCTTGTAGCCGTCCGGATCCTCGACGAACGCGATCACGGTCGTGCCGTGCTTCATCGGGCCCGCTTCGCGCGTGACCTTGCCGCCTTGCGCCTTGATCCTGTCGCAGGCTGCGTACGCGTCGTCGACTTCCAGCGCGAGATGGCCGAAGCCGTTGCCGAGATCGTAGGCCGGCGTATCCCAGTTATGGGTCAGCTCGATCACCGTGCCCGTGCTTTCGTCCTCGTAGCCGACGAATGCGAGCGTGAACTTGCCTTCCGGATAGTCGTCGCGGCGCAGCACCTTCATGCCGAGCAATTCGGTGTAGAACTTGATCGAGCGGTCGAGATCGCCGACTCGCAGCATCGTATGCAGAAATCGCATGTGTTGTACTCCTGTGGGGACTTTCCAGAACCGGGAACTCTACCAGAGTCGGGTGAACTTCGTCGGGGGCGCGTGGCTGGGGGCGCCCGGCGGGTAACGCCTGCCGGCGCAAGGGCAACGGCGGAACACAACACGACCCTGCTCGCCCGGCCACCGTGCGGATCGGGTAACATCCTTCCACCTCGCACCAAAAGCGGGCATGCGATCCACCGCCCGAACGCGACCACCCACTCCCCCTTACCGCCACACTGCCGTGCGACACCGCCGATTCGAGCGCGCCGGATGCGCCACCCTCCCGATCCCGCAGCCGCCGCACCGAACCGGCGCGGTTCGCCGATGAGTGCCCTCGCTGCCCCCGTGCGCCGCGCGCTCGACATGCGCGCCGTCGGCCTGATGCTGCTGCTGTGCGCGATCTGGGGCTTCCAGCAGGTCGCGATCAAGAGCACGAACGCCGCGATCGCGCCGATGTTCCAGGCCGGGCTGCGCTCGGTGATCGCGGCGGCGCTGCTGTGGGGCTGGGCCCGCTCGCGCGGTACGCCGCTGTTTCAGGCGGACGGCACGTTCGGCGCGGGCCTCGCGGCCGGCGCGCTGTTCGCCGGCGAATTCATCTGCGTGTTCTTCGGGCTGACGCTGACGAGTGCGTCGCACATGGCGATCTTCCTGTACACGGCGCCGTGCTTCACCGCGCTCGGCCTCCACCTGTTCGCACCCGGCGAACGGCTGCAGCGCACGCAGTGGGCCGGCGTCGGCCTGGCATTCGCCGGCATCGCGCTCGCGTTCGCGGACGGCTTCCTGAAACCGCGCGCGCCAGGCGCCTCCGTGCTGGCCGGGCTCGCCGGCGATGCGCTCGGGATCCTCGGCGGCGCGATGTGGGCCGCGACGACCGTCGTCGTGCGCTCGACGGCGCTCGCACGGGCGAGCGCGAGCAAGACGCTGTTCTACCAGCTCGCGGTATCGGCGGTCGTGCTGGTCGCGCTGGCCGCACTGTTCGGCCAGGTGTCGTTCGCGCACGTCACGCCGATCGCGGTCGCGAGCCTCGCGTACCAATCGGTGATCGTCGCGTTCGTCAGCTACCTGTCGTGGTTCTGGCTGCTGACGCGCTACAGCGCGTCACGACTGTCCGTGTTCACGTTCCTGTCGCCGCTGTTCGGCGTTGCGTTCGGCGTGCTGCTGCTCGGCGAATCGGTCGGCTGGCGCTTCATGTCGGCGGCCGCGCTCGTGCTGACGGGCATCGCGCTCGTCAACGCGCCACCGCGCCGACGCGCGTAACGACACCCGGTGGCCGCCCGGCATCGACGAAAACGGCGCGGGGAAAATGAAAAAGGCTGCCCGCCTGGGCAGCCTCGTGAACCTCGAGCCGGCGTGCGACGCACGCATGACGCACGCGCCGCCGTTACTCAGCGGCCTTGCGCACTTTCGCCAGTGCCTGCGCCACGCCGACGTATTCGGCCACGCTCACATCCTCCGCACGGCGCGCGAGATCGAAGCCGAGCGCATCGAAATCGATCGTCTCGCGATAGTCGCCGAGCGTATTGCGCAGCATCTTGCGGCGCTGCGAGAACGCCGCGGTGACGAGTTCGCCGAGCAGCCCGGGATCGACATCCGGCAGTTCGTGCGGCTCGTACGGAATCATCCGGACGATCGCCGAATCGACCTTCGGCGGCGGCTGGAACGATTCCGGCGGCACGTCGAGCATCTTTTCCATCACGTAGCGGTACTGCAGCATCACCGACAGACGCGAAAACGCCTTCGTGCCCGGCTCCGCGACCATCCGTTCGACGACTTCGTTCTGCAGCATGAAGTGCTGGTCGATGACCGCGTCGGCGAACGTCATCAGATGAAACAGCAGCGGGCTGGAAATGTTGTACGGCAGGTTGCCGACGATCCGCAACGACGGCTTGTCGCCGGGTGCCGCGAGCGAGCGGAAGTCGAACGCGAGCGCATCGCCTGCATGCAGTTCGAGCAGCGCGCCGAAGCGTTGCTGCAGGCGCCCGATCAGGTCGCGGTCGAGCTCGACCGCATGCAGCGGCGACTCGGGCGTCGCGAGGCGCGCGATCAGCGGCTCGGTCAGCGCGCCGAGCCCGGGGCCGATCTCGACCATGCGCTGGCCGCGCGCGGGGCCGATCGTCGCGACGATCGAGTCGATCACGCCGTGATCGACGAGGAAGTTCTGCCCGAAGCGCTTGCGCGCGAAATGGCCTTGGTGCTGTCTGCTGTTCGACATCGACTGAGTAAAACGAAAAATGCGACGAATGAGGTAAAGCCGGGCCGCGTCAGGCGGTGCGGCGATGGCGCGCCATCGTGACGGCCGTGTCGAGCGCGGCGATCATGCTGCCCGGATCCGCGCGGCCCGTGCCGGCCAGATCGAGTGCCGTGCCGTGATCGACCGACGTACGGATGATCGGCAGCCCGAGCGTCACGTTGATGCCCTCGCCGAACGTCGCGTACTTCAGCACGGGCAGGCCCTGGTCATGGAACATCGCGAGCACGCAATCGGCATCGGCGAGGTGGCGCGGCTGGAACAGCGTGTCGGCCGGATACGGGCCGCGCGCGTCGATGCCCTGCGCGTTCGCGCGGGCCAGTGCCGGCGAGATCACGTCGATCTCCTCGCGGCCGAGATAACCGTTCTCGCCCGCGTGCGGGTTCAGGCCCGTCACGAGAATGCGCGGCGCGGCCAGACCGAAGTCGCGCCGCAGGTCGCGATCGATGATCGCGAGCGTCTCGACGAGCCCGTCGACCGTCAGTGCGGCCGACACGTCCTTCAGCGGCAGGTGCGTGGTCGCGAGCGCCACGCGCAGCGGCCGGTGGCCGGTACCGGCCAGCATCATCACGACACGCGGCGTATGCGTGCGCTCCGCCAGGTATTCGGTATGGCCAGTGAACGGCACGCCCGCATCGTTGATCGTGCTCTTCTGCAACGGCGCGGTGACGATCGCGTCGTACCGGCCCGCCAGCGCGCCATCGATCGCCGCGTCGAGCAGCCCGAGCACGTAAGGGCCGTTCGCCGCGTCCAGCCTGCCCGCCTGCGCGGGCACGGCGAGCGCGTGATGCGCGACCGACACCGGCCCGCTGCCGGCCAGCGTGGCCCGGTCGGCGCCGACGGCCGCCGCGCGCGCGTCGAGCAGCGCCGCATCGCCGAGCACGGTGAAATGCGCGTCGGGCCAGCGCTGCGCGGCATCACGCAGCGCCTGCACGGTCAGCTCCGGGCCGACCCCCGCGGGTTCGCCGGTCGTGATCGCGATCTGCAGCGCGGGCGTGGTCATCGGAGGCTCGCTCAGTTCGCCGGGCCGACGCCGCCGATCTTGTACTGCACGTACGACGAATCGCGCAGCTCGCGCAGCCAGTCGGCATACGCCTGCTCGGCCTTGCGCTGGCCGATCGCCTGACGCGCGATATCCATCTGCTGCTGCACCGAACCTTCCGCTTCGCGGCGGCCCAGCACCTGGATCAGGTGATAGCCGTACTCGGTACGGATCGGCTGGCTGATCTGGCCGTCCTGCAGGTTGTTCATCGCGCGCTCGAATTCCGGCACGGTTTCGCCCGGGCTGATCCAGCCGAGATCGCCGCCCTGCGACGCCGAACCGTCCTGCGAATACGTGCGCGCGAACTTCGCGAAATCGCCGCCGGCCTCGACCTGGTTGCGGATGTCGGCCAGTTGCTGGCGCGCCTGGCCTTCGGACTTGCCTTCGCCCACGCGCAACAGGATGTGGCGCACGTGCGTCTGGACGATCTTCGGTGCCGCGGCCGACGCGCCCTGGCTCTGGCGACGATCGACGAGACGCACGATCTCGAAGCCGTCCGGCACACGGATCAGCGTCGGGTTGACCTGTCCCGGGCGCAGCTTCGATGCGGCGTCGACGACGTCGGCCGGCAGCGCGCTCGGCGACTTGAAGCCGAGGTCACCGCCCTTCTTCGCGTCGCTCGCTTCCGAATTGTTCTTCGCGAGCTTTTCGAAATCGGCACCCGACTTCGCCTGCTGCAGCAACGCGTCAGCCTTCTTCTGCGCGGCTTCGATGTCGGCCTGCGGCGCGTTGGTCGGTGCCTTGATGAAGATGTGCTGGAAACGCAGGTCCTGCTGCTGCGACGCGTTCGGCCCGCGCTGGCTCGCGATGTAGTTCGCGACCTCGGCGTCCGACACGGTGATCTTGCCGTCGACCTCGCGCTCGCGCAGCTTCGACAGCATCAGTTCGGTGCGCGCATCGCTCGTGAAGATGCTCCAGGGCACGCCTTGCGCCTCGAGACGCGCGCGGTACTGGTCGAGCGTCATGCCGTTCGCCTGCGCGAGGCGCTGCAGCGTGGACTGTACCGTCGCGTCGTCGATGCGGATCCCGTCGTCCTTGGCTTTCTGCACCTGGATACGCTCGAGCACCATCTGGTTCAGCACCTGCGCGCGCAACTGGTCGGTCGGCGGCACGGGGGCGTTCTGCTGCTGCAGCCGGCGCGCGATCAGGCCGGCACGCTGGTCGAGTTCGCGGCCCGTGATCACGTCGTTGTTGACGACCGCGACGACTTCGTCGGCGAGCTGCGCACCTTGCGAACCGAGCGCCTGCGCCGCGGCCGGCGCAGAGGCGAGCAGCGCGGCGGCCGCAGCGAGGCTGGACACGACTGCCGCGAAACGAAGGGTTTTCTTCATTGCCACTGGAACTCCATTGAAATCGTGCTGACCGGTGCAGACAAGCCGGCGTTACTCGTAGTTGCTGAAGCGGGACATCGGCGGCGGCGGCGGCGGCAGCGGCGTGTAGCCCGGCACCCCGGCGCGGAACGCGGACACGAGGCCGTTGTCGATGGTCGACAGGCCCTTGAGCGTGAGCTGCATCATGAAGCGCGTCGACGAATTCTGCTGCCCGGACGAATTGATGCCGTTCGCCGCCCGCTGCACCCCGACCCCGAGCGCCCAGCAATCCGCGTCGTATTGTAAGCCGACCAGACCGTCGACCACGCGATCGCCGGCGAGATCGTAGTTGAAGCGGCCGATCGCATACAGGCGGCGCGTGAGCGGCCATTGCGCGGAGATCAGGAACTGGTTGATCGGCTGGTTGTCGAGCGTGGGCGTCGCCCGCGTATAGCGGTAGCCGACGTTGATCACCTTGCGCTCGCCCGGGCTGTAACCGAACCCCACGCTCGACTTCGCAAGCTGGTTGTTGTTCTGGTTGTACTGGAACGCCGTTTCCGACATGAAGCCCGAGCCGAGCTTAAACGAAGCGCCGACGATCAGGTCCGAATGGCGCGCCTGCGCGGCCGGCTGGGTGGAATTCAGCGTGACGCGCTGATCGGCGAAGTAGTACTGCTGCGCGATCACGAAGCGCGCGCGCTCGTCGCCCGTACGCGGATCGATGAAGCGAGACGTGAGCCCGGCCGTGATCCGGTTCGCATCGGCGATCCGGTCGTTGCCGACGTACGTGTTCGGCTGGTAGATCTCCGCGAGGCCGAAGTCCGAATCGACGGTGTCGAACAGCGGTGCGTTCGACTGGTTGCGATACGGCGTGTACACGTAGTACAGGCGCGGCTCGAGGGTCTGGATGAAGTCCTGGCCGAACAGGTGCACCGATCGGTCGAAGACGAGGCCCGAGTCGAAGCTCACGGTCGGAATCGACTCGGTGAAGCGCTTCGGGTTGTTCGGCGTGGTCGACGACAGGTAGTTCAGGTCGTACGACGCGAAGTGGTACTGGACCTTCGGCACGACGAAGTAGCCGGGGCCGTACACGCCGTACGCGATGTACGGATTGAAGACGACCCGGTCGCCTTCGGTCGAATCGGCCGTCGTGATGCGGAACCGGGAATAGTCGGCTTCCGCACCGAAGTCGAACCCGCCGACGTTGTACTTCGCGTACTTCACGTTCAACTGCGGCTCACGGCTGTACGGCGCGATCGACTGCGGCAGCGTCTGCCAGTGCTGGTAGCGCGCGAGCACCGACCACGGGCCCTTGTTGTACGTGAGGCCCGCTTCCTGCTGGTACAGCGTCTGCGTCCCGTTGATGAACTGGTTCGACGAACCCAGTTGTTCAGGATACAGATTGTCCGAGACCTTGTTGTAGTAGACGTAGCCGCCGAAACCGCCGCCGAAGTTCTGCTGGTGCTGCCAGTAGATCGCGTAGCGGTTGCGGTGCTCGAGCCGATCATCCGGCAGGTAATTGGCCGTGAATGTGCCCGAATACGACGGCGACAGGTAGCGGAACGTCGCCTCGGTCATCACGCCGCGCCGCGAGATGATGCGCGGCGTGAGCGTCAGGTCGCGGTTCGGCGCGATGTTGAAGTAGTACGGCAGCGTCAGCTCGAAGCCGTTGCTCGAGTTCACCGAGAACGTCGGCGGCAGCAGGCCGCTGCGCCGCTCGCCCGACAGCGGGAACGTCATCCACGGGCTCGCGAAGATCGGCACGCCCTGGAAGAACAGCACGCCGTTGCGCGCGGTGCCTTCGTCGGCGCCCGTATCGAAGTCGAAGCGGCTGCCCTTGATGTACCACGCGGGGTTCGTCGAGCACTGGCACGCGGTATAGGTACCGTTGACGAACACCGAGCGCTCGTTGTCGACCATGTCGACACGCTCCGCGCTGCCCGAGCCGCCCGTCACGTTGAAGTGATACTTCGGCGCCGTCATGAAGCCCTGGTTCGCCTCGATCTTCAGGTGCGCCTCGGGGCCCGCGAACGACGTGCCGGAATTGATCACCCTGACCTGGCCGTACGCATCGGCCATGTCGGTATCCTGATCGTAGTGGATCGCGTCGGCCTTCACGACGGCGTCACCGCGCCGCAGCTCGGCCGAACCCTTCGCGGCGAGATCCTGCTCGGCCGTGCCGCTCGTGTGGTCGGCGATCACGAAGGCGGCCGGCTTCGCGCCCTCCTTCAGCGGGCGATCCTCGAGCTGGGGCGCGAGACGCAGATCCCACGGCGAGTCGAGCGGCTGCGGCTGCGCGGCCGCGCCCGACAGCTGCGCGTACGACACGGCCGGCACGAGGCCGGGCACGGCCAGGAGCGCGAGCGCGAGCCGCCGTTTGCGCGGCACCCCGTCACCGGGGAAAACATTCGGGAATAGCGGTTTGGGCGGCATCTATCGTTTGGCGAATCGCCCCTTGTCAACCGCGCCGTCGCGGCACATTCGCGCACGGCGGGCCGCGCCGTCGCACCGCGACTGCGGCTGAGCGCAAACCGGGGGGGCGATCGGGTGGCGGCGCGACAGGCGGCGGGCCTGCACGGCGGAAAGCTGACGCGGGGTGCGTCAAAAAAGTCGTGGGGTATTATATGGCAAGACGTTCCCCCCTCCTCCGAGTTTCATGACGCCCCCATCCGCCGCATCCCAGCCCGACGCCCGCCTCGAAGCGCTCACCGCGTGGCTGCACCCGCTCGCCGAGCGCTACGCGCTCGACCTGTCGACCCTCGCGCCCGCATCGTCGGACGCCAGTTTCCGCCGCTATTTCCGGATTGCGTCGGCCACGAGCGCCGGCGGCACGCTGATCGCCGTCGACGCGCCGCCGCCCGAGAAGTGCCGCGAGTTCGTCCAGGTCGCGCAGTTGCTCGCCACGGCCGGCGACCACGTGCCGGACGTGCTGGCCCACGATTTCGACGCGGGTTTCATGCTCGTGACCGATCTCGGCCGCACGCCGTACATCTCGGTGCTCGATCCGGCGGACCCGGCCGCCGCGAAACCGCTGATGCGCGAAGCACTCGACGCGCTGATTCGCTTCCAGCTCACGTCGAAACCCGACGTGCTGCCGCCGTTCGACGAGGCATTCGTGCGCCGCGAGATGGAGCTGATGCCCGAATGGTTCGTCGGCCGCCACCTCGGCAAGCCCGTCACCGACGCGATGCGTGGCACGCTCGACCGCACCTTCGCGCTGCTGGTCGCGAGCGCCCACGCGCAGCCGCAGGGTTTCATGCTGCGCGACTTGATGCCGCGCAACCTGATGGTGTGCGAGCCGAACCCGGGCATCCTCGACTTCCAGGACGCCGTCTACGGGCCGCTGACGTACGACGTCGTGTCGCTGCTGCGCGACGCCTTCATCAGCTGGGACGAGGAGTTCGAGCTCGACTGCTTCGCGTACTACTGGGAAAAAGCGAAAAAGGCCGGGCTGCCGGTCGATCCCGATTTCGGCGAGTTCTACCGCCAGCTCGAATGGATGGGGCTGCAGCGCCATATCAAGGTGCTCGGCCTGTTCGCGCGCATCAATTACCGCGACGGCAAGCCCCATTACCTGAACGACCTGCCGCGCTTCATCGCGTATGCGCGCAAGGTCGCGCTGCGCTACCGCCCGCTCGTGCCGTTCGCGAAGCTGCTCGACGAGCTCGAGGGCAACGCGCCGGCCGACGTGGGCTATACGTTCTGATCGTTCCGACTCTCCTGACACCCGGCCGAACATGAGCACCACCCTGACGACGGCGATGATCTTCGCCGCCGGGCGCGGCGAACGGATGCGCCCGCTCACCGACACCCGCCCGAAGCCGCTCCTCGAAGCAGGCGGCAAGCCGCTGATCGTGTGGCAGATCGAAGCGCTCGCACGCGCGGGTATCGAGACGATCGTGATCAACCACGCGTGGCTCGGCGACCAGATCGAGGCCGCGCTCGGCGACGGGTCGCGCTGGGGCGTGCGGCTCGCGTACTCGGCCGAAGGCGAGGCACTGGAAACCGCGGGCGGCATCGCGCAGGCGTTGCCACTGCTCGAGCGCGACGGACAACCGGCCGTGTTCGCGGCGGTCAGCGGCGACGTGTACTGCGCCTTCGACTACCGGACGCTCGCGCCGCGCGCCGCCCGGATGGCCGCGCTCGACGCGCCGGCGATGCACCTCGTGATGGTGCCGAACCCGCCGTTCCACCCGGCCGGCGACTTCGCGCTCGGCGACGACGGCCGCCTGGCGCTCGACGGCGCCGCGCGCTTCACGTTCGGCAACATCGGCCTGTACGACACGCGGATGTTCCGCGATCTCGTGCCCGGCACGCGGCGCGCGCTGACGCCGTACTATCGCGCGGCGATCGAAGCCTGCCGCGCGAGCGGCGAACTGTATGAAGGGTTTTGGGAGAACGTCGGCACGCCCGCGCAGCTCGGCGAGCTCGACGCGCGGCTGCGCGCCGCGGGCTGATCGTTTCGCGGCTGGGCGGCTGGGCGGCTAGGTGGCTAGGTGGCTAGGTGGCTAGGTGGCTAGGTGGCTGAGCGGCTGAGCGGCGGTTCAGCGGTTCGGCGGTTCGGCGGTT
>NZ_ASSI01000114.1:0-9230 GCF_000466765.1 Burkholderia sp. AU4i
GGCCGCCGGGGCCACCGGGAGCGGCTCGGCGGCGGCGGCCGCCACGGTCGCAAGGGGCGCGAGCATCGTCGTGTCAGGCGGCGTGCTGCTGGCGGCGCAGTTGCGCGTCGAGCTGCTGCAGCGTCGTGTACTGCGTGATGTTCAGCGCTTCCGGGTCGATCGAACCGTAGAGTTGTTCGCAGAACACGATCAGCTCGACGATGTTCAGCGAATCGATGCCGAGTTCGCCGATGCCGGCGTCGGTGTCGACGGTCTCGACATTGAGGATCTTCGCGACTTCGCGGGACAGGATGTCGAGCGCGTCGGCCGGAACGTTCTGGGTCGTCATGAGAGGAGCTCCTGGTAATGAAGTGGGTTGATCGGGATCGATCGGCCTGTCGCGTGGGTCAACTGCCGGCTTCGCAGCGCAGGCTCTTGCGAAGCTCGTGATAACAACGGTACGAACTGCCTTCCATCTTCGAAAACGCCAGCAGGTCGCGCTGGTCGTCGAACGTCGCGACCCGGCCGTCGCGCACGAGCGCCGTCAGGAACTCGTTCGACAGCAGCTTGATCGCGAGCACGCGCTGCACCTTGCCGAAGCTGTAGTGCGCGTCGTCGGTCTGGCTGCGCGCGGCGTCGGCGATGAAGCGGTGGACGGCGCGCGCGTCGGCGTCGAGCTCGACGCGGCCGGTTTGCGCGAGCCATTCGACGTGCGCCATCAGCGCGCGGACGAAGTAGGGGCGCACGACGGTCAGGTACTTGTTGAACACGGTCGGGCCGCCGATCCGCAGGCGATCCTCGGCGCTCACGCGCACCTGGCCGACGACGTTCGCGAGCTGCAGGTTGCCAGCCAGGAACGGCGCGCCGCAGGTCGTGCGCGCGAGCTTGCGGTATTCGTCGGGCCACACGAGATACGCGGCCGGGAACATCACGCCCGGCAACCGCGCGGCGACGACCGCCATGCAGTCGCGATGCGCTTCGATGCCCCACACCTTGTCGACGGTGAGCGCAAGGCCGTGATCGTCGCTGCGCGCGACCGTGCGCCAGGCGGCAAGGGTCGGGCCGCCGCCGTCGCTCATCAGGAACGCGAAGTTGTGGCCGCTGTCGATGCAGTCGCATGCGCGACGGTTCTGGTCGTCGGAGAAGAACAGCCCGAACATGATGCGGATGAACGCGCGCATGAACGGTTTGAACAGGTGGTGAAACCCTTCGCGTTCGATCTGGCCGAGCAGCGCTTCGGTGAGCGGCGCCTCGTCGTGCCGCAGCGGCGTCGATGCGGATGAATCGGGCAGCACGTCCGGCGTGGCGGCGCGCAGCGCGATCACCATCTCGCTGTCGAGCAGCCGCACGGCGGCCGCCTCGACGAGCCGGGCGGCCGCGCGCGGCGGCGTGCCGATGGTGCCGATCGAGTCGAGGTGGCGCAGCACCGGATACGCGGCCTGGTCGGCCACGCGCAGCAGCAGCGGTGCGGGCAGGTCGACGGACGAAGCGGGGGCGGAAAACGTGGACATGGGGCGGGGTTCCTGTCAGAAGCGCACGCGCACGGCGGCGTCGATACGGGTGCCGAGACCGACCATCCGGTACTCGGAGTTGCTGTCGGAGAACGCGCGGGTGAGCGCGACATCGACGCTCACGCGCTTGTTCACGTCGGCGACGACCTGGGCGATCGCGAGCAGGCCCTTGTCCTGCGGCGAATAGACGCCGCGCAGCGAATACTCGACGCGGCCGATCTTCTTGCCGAGCCGCGCGAACAGGTAGTCGCGCAGGTTGCCGTCCGCGCTCACGAAATTTGCGGTGCCGCCGAGGCCGGCCAGTGCGGCGCCGGGCGCGACGGGCAGCAGCGCGTTGTTCGCACGCACCGCGCCGACCATCCGGCGCCACTGGTTCGCGTCGTAACGCGCCTCGTCGTGCGACCACTCGACGATCAGCGACAGGTTGCCGGGCAATGCGCTCTGCATGCCGACCGCGCTGCGCCACATGACCTGGCGGTCGTTGCGGCGATCGACGGCGTCGTAGGCGGCCGGCGAATCGAGCGGCGTGCCGTTCGCGATGAAGGCCGGCAGCGGCCGTGTCGTGCCGCGTTCGAGCCATGCGCTCGCGTAGACGGTGTTCGAGCGCGCGACGTCGACCGACAGCGTCGCGCCCGCGCCGCCGCGGCCCGCATGACGTCCGGCGAGCAGCGCGGCCGAGCCGCCCGACCAGTTGTACGCGCCGCGCACGAGCTGCGTCGCGCCCTGCACGTCGCGGTTGTCGACGTCGTTGCGCAGCGTGCGGTTCTCACCGGCGATGAACTGCAGCGTGGCCTGTTCGCCGGCCCACTTCGCTTCGACGAGCGGCGTGCCTTCGACGTCGCCGTAGCGGTCGTAGATGTCGGCCGTCGCGGCGCGCTTCTGGAAGAAGCCGAGCGGGAAGAACGCCTGCGACGTGTCGAGCGGGTCGATCCGCTTGCCGGCGGTGAGCGTGATGCCGTTGTCGAATGCATAGCGCACGCCGGCCTCGTTGAAGCGGGTGGCCTGCGCGCCGAGCGAGTGGTTGCTCGCGACGGCGCGCGCGTTCAGGAACAGGTTCTCGCCGTCGATGCGCGCGAGCAGGCCCGCTTCCTGCTGGTTGCGCGGCTGGTCGCCGATCAGGCTGCCGAGCAGCGCATGACCGTCCATGCTGTCGACCGAGCGTGCGTAGGCGATGCCGTTCAGCGTGCTCAACTGTTCCATCAGCGATTCTCCGTGCGCGAGCGTGCAGCCGAGCGCGAGCGGAACGGCGAGGACGACGCCGCGCCGGAGGCGGCCGGACGGGGGACGAGGGCGGTCACGACGGGCGTCGGCATGGGCGTCGTGGTCACTGGCCATCGGCAAGCGTGTCGGGGTTGAACCAGCCCGACGGAATCTTGCGCGGCTGGCCGTCGAGGATGTCGACGACGCTCGCGCGCTGCTTCTCGATCTCGTTGCGATAGGTGATCTTGCGGATCACCTTGCGCCCGTTCGCATCGACCGGCGCGGAGAAATCGGCGCTGCGGAACAGCAGGCCGCTCGCGAGGAAGAACTGCGCGCGCACCGGCACGTCGGTGTCGGGCGTGACCCACAGCTTGATCGTCGGGTAGACGTTGTCGGGATCGGTCGCGGTCAGGTCGAGCTCGGTGGCCGGCTTGCCGGCGATCGTCGTCGCGCCGGGCGCGGCCGACGCGCGATAGCTGTCCGCCCAGTGCGTGCGCGTGATGTCGCTGATCACGACCTCGCCCTGCAGCCGCTGCATCCCGTTGATGCGTACCGCGCTGCGCGTGTTCGGCACGTAGAACCAGTGGCCGCGCGTCGTCGCGAGATACTTCTGGCCGTCGTTCTCGCCGCTGCGCGTCAGCGCGAGCGTGTCGCCGTTGCCGCGCGTGTAGACGAGATAGCGCGTCGCGTCGCCGGATTGTCCGCCGACCTCGTTCGTGATCTGGATGTTCGTCTGCGTATCGGCGGCCGTGCTGCGGTACGCGTCGGCACGGGCGAGCATGGTCTGGGCCGCCGGTGCGTCGGCTGCGTGGGCGAGCGGCGCGCACGCGACGAGCGCGGCGACCATCAGGCGAATGCGGTTCATGGGGCGAGTCCTTCGAGGATGTTGCGTTTGGCGAGCCCGAGCGTCGCGAGCAGCGCGGCGGCTACGCCGAGCACGACGAACGCGCCTTCGACGGCGGCCACGGCGGCCGGCGAAACCGTGAATTCGAGCAGGATCGGCTTCACGCGGCCGGGCGGCGCGGGCAGGTGGATCTGCGCGTGGTTGAGCGCGACCATCGTCAGCAGCGCCGCCGCGATGCCGGCGGCCGCGCCGAGCAGGCCGAGGAACGCGGTCTCCTGGATCAGCACGCCGCGCACCGTCGCGGCCGGCACGCCGAGCGCGCGCAGGGTCGAGATCTCGCGGCGGCGCTCGACGATGCTCATCAGGATCCAGTTGCTCATCGACAGCAGGATCGTCACGCACAGGATCGCGCCGAACACCGAGAACTGGTTCTTGTACAGCGCGACGACCTGGTGATAGAGCGACACGAGCTGGTCCCAGGTCTTCACGTCGAGCGCGGGCAGCGCGGCGCGCAGCGTCGCGGCGGCGGCCGGCGTGCGCGCCGTGTCCGACAGGAACACCGCGATGCGCGACGCGCGGTCGGTGCGCAGCAGCGCCTGCGCGGCCGCGAACGTCACGTTGACGATCCGTTCGTCGACGTCCTTGTTGCCCGTGCTCATCACGCCGACGATCTGCGCGTCGGTCGCGTTGATGCCGCCGTGCGCGGTCGAGGCCATCAACTGCACGACCGAGCCGACGTGCACGCCGAGCTTGCGCGCGAGTTCGGCGCCGACGACGACTTCGGTGCCGGCATTCGTGGGCGACAGGTAGCGGCCCGACAGCACCGTGTGATAGTCGAAGAAGCCGGGCGGCTCGCGGTTCGGCTCGATGCCTTCGCCGACGAAGCCGTAGCTGAGATCGCCGTTCGAGATCAGCCCGTCGAAGTCGATGCCGCGCGCGGTGGTGGCGACGCCGTGCAGCGCGGCGACGGCGCGCGCGGCGGTTGCCTGCTCGTCGGCGGTCAGCCCGTACTGCAGCGGCCGTTCGCCGATCAGGTCGAGATAACCGTGGTGCAGCACCTGCACGTGGCCGACGCCGCTGTCGATCGAGCCTTCGCGCACCGCGTCGAAGGTCGCGATCACGTAGCCGAGCGCGAGGCTCGACGCGAACGCGGCGACGCCGATCATCGCCATCGTCAGCACGGTGCGGCGCTTGTTGCGCCAGAGGTTACGCCACGCAAACGTCGACCAGTTCACGATTCACTCCCGGTACGCCGTCGCGCATCTCGATGCGGCGCGGCAGGTGCGCGCACAGACGATCATCGTGCGACGCAATCAGAAAGGCGGTGCCCAGCGTGCGGTTGGTGTCGAGGATCAGCTCGGCCACCGCGCGCGCGTTGGTGCTGTCGAGGCTGGCGGTCGGCTCGTCCGCGATCACGATCGCCGGCTCCTTGGCGAGCGCGCGCGCCAGCGCGACCCGTTGCTGCTCGCCGCCGGACAGCTCGCCGGGGCGGTGGCGTTCGCGCGCGGCGAGCCCCACCGCGTCGAGCATCGCGCGGGCCCGCTCGCGGCGTGTGCGCGGCGTGCCCCACGCGAAGCAGCCGAGCTCCACGTTCTCGAGCGCCGACATCACCGGAATCAGGTTGAACTGCTGGAACACGAAGCCGATGCGCTCGCGGCGGATCCGTTCGAGCGTGTCCGGCGCGTCGTCGATCCGATGGCCTTCGAGCCAGCGTTCGCCGCTGCTCGGCACGTCGAGAAAGCCGGCCAGGTTGAGCAGCGTGCTCTTGCCGCTGCCCGACGGGCCGACGAGCGCGACGACGTCGCGCCGGCCGATCGAGATCGTCGCGTCGCGCACCGCGACGACGCGGCCCGCGCCCTCGTAAACGCGCGTGACGTCGCGCAGCTCGAGCACCGGCGTGAGCGGGGCGGCCGTCATGCGTACGCTCCCTGGCCGGCTTCGACCGCCGCCGCCGCGTGGATGACCGGCAGCGCGCCGTTCGCATAGAGGTCGCGGCATTTCAGGCGCTGCAGCTTGCCGCTCGTGGTGCGCGGCAACGAGCCGGGCTCGACGAAGCACAGATCCTGCGCGGCGAAGCCGATGCGCGACGCGAGCAGCTGCTGGCACTCGGCACGCGTCTGCGGCGTCGCATCGGCGGGCCGCGCCTCGATCGCGACGACCAGCCGCTCGGTGCCCGTCTCGGGGTCGGGCAGCCCGAACGCGATGCACGTGCTCTTGCGCAGCGTGCGATGCGATGCCAGCGCTTCCTCGATGTCGTGCGGGAAGTAGTTGCTGCCGCGAATGATGATGACTTCCTTCTTGCGCCCGAGGATATGGAGCTGGCCGTCCGCGACGTAGCCGATGTCGCCGGTGCGGAACCAGCCGTCGGCCGACAGCGGCGCGGCGATCGAGCCGTCGTCGGGATTCAGGTAGCCGAGCATCACCGACGTGCCGCGAATCGCGACTTCTCCGACGGCGCGGTTCGCGAGCGCGTGGTCGCCGTCGTCGAGGATGCGGAAGGCCATGCCGTCGATCGGCGTGCCCATCGCGAGCACGGTTTCGGTCTCGGTGTCGGCGCCGTCGTTCGCGGCGGCCGGTTGCGCGTCGCGGCGCTCGATCAGCGCGCGCCGGTCGAGCGTGTCGGCGATCACGTACGGTGCCCCGTCCACCGTGCCTTCATGCCACGCACGATGCATCGATACCGCGAGCGTCGATTCGGCCATCCCATAGCACGGCTGCAGCGCCGATGCCGCGAGGCCGTACGGCGCGAACGTCGCGGCGAAGGCGCGCAGCGTCGTGTCGTCCACGCGTTCGCCGCCGATGAAGATGTTGCGGCATGCGGACAGGTCGACGCCTTCCATCGCGGCGGCATTGAAGCGGCGCACGCAGTAGCGCAGCGCGAAGGTCGGCACCGACGTCGTGGTCGCGCGCGCCGACGCGATGCGTTTCAGCCATCCGAGCGGATTCCGGATGAAGCTGTTCGGCTGCATCATCAGCAGCGGCGCGCGGTAGTGCAGGTTCGACAGCAGCGTGAGCAGCCCCATGTCGTGATAGAGCGGCAGCCACGAGGCGGTGCCGTCACCGGCCGCGATGTCGAAGCGGACCGACCCGCCGATGCCGAGCACGTTCGCGATCACGTTCTCATGGCTGAGCACCGCGGCTTTCGGGTGCGACGTCGAGCCCGACGTGAGCTGCACATGGTGCGGGTCGCGGCCGCTTTTCGCGCTGATCAGCGCGCGTGCGCCGGCATCCGCGGCGATCGACAGCGTGTCGAGATCGACCACGCGCGTCGATGCCGCGGGAAACGCGTCGTCGCGCCACGCGGCGGCCTGCGCATCGGCGGCAATGACGAGGCGCGGCCGGTACAGCTCGCACGCGACGTCGATCACTTGCCTGCCGGCGGTGGCGCGGCGCGCGGGAACGGGCACGGTGCAGGGCAGCGCGCCCGTCATCACGCAGGCCATCATCGCGACCGCGTGCTCGACCGACGCGGGCAAGGCGAGCATCACCAGGTCGTTCTCGCGCACGTCGAGTTCTCGCAGCGCGCCGGCCTGGTGAAACACTGCTTCCGCGAAGCGCCGGTACGTGATGCCTGCCTCGTTGCCGGCCTCGTCGACGAACGTCATGCGATGCGTGGCGCCCGCGACGTCCTCGAGCGATTCGATCAGGCGATGAATGGTGGATGCGCACTTCGTCACGAGAATCTCCCGTTGAGGAACACGGCCGCTCGTGCCACGGTGCCGGCGGCGCCGTTCGTCGAGTGAGGGGATTCTTGCCGGATCGACATGACGCGACAAACGGAATATTTGCAGGCTATGCATGAGCGGCACGCATCCACTCGGGTCTGCCCCGCACGGATGCATGTGAACCCGCGCCAGGTGAATGACCGGTACGCATTCGACCGGTCGTCTAGTTCACGATGTGGTGCGCTCATGCGCGGGCGTCATGCAATGCGTTCGGAAAATTCGTTTGTCCGAAGCATCGACTCACAGAAGAATTGCAACCCGGCAGCGCGCCAGCGTCGCCGTGTCATGGCGCCGGGCAGGGTCCGGCTCAAGGAGAGCGTCTTGTCCGTCACCTCATCGCTTGTCGCCCGTCAGAAACCGGTTGCAGACATGAAGAGCCGCCCGAGCGGCGTCGTCTTCTCGCTGAAGCTCGCGGTATACGTCGCGCTCATTGCGCACGGCATGCTGTTCGCGCTGTCGACGTATGTGATCCTGAAGATCGTCGGGATCCTGCTGATCGGCGCGATGTACGCACACGGCGTCGAGCTGCAGCACCAGGCGCTGCACTACCAGGGGTTCCGGAGCAAGCGGCTCAACATGGTGTTCGGCGTGCTGCTCGGCATGCCGATGCTGGTGTCGTTCCACGCGTACCAGGACAGCCACCTGCGTCATCACCGGCTGCTCGGCACGCCGGAGAACAAGGAGTTCTTCGACTACGGCGACCAGTACGGCGCGAGCCCCGTCGTCAATCTCGGGCTGTGGGCGTGGCGGCTGTCGATGGCCGCGCACTATATCCAGTTCGCGAAGAACGTCGCGAAGCTCGTCGTGCCGGGAGCGCGCTTCGGCGACAACCCGCTCGTGTCGCGCGCGATCCGCCGCGATCACCTGCTGATGGTCGCGGCGATCGCGCTGCTGGCCGGCGTGTCGGTCGCGCTGCATACGTGGTTTGTCGTGTGGGTGTGGGTCGTGCCGCTGGTGTTCGTCGCCGCGCCCGTGCATGCGCTGGTCGAGATGCCCGAGCACTACCGCTGCGACCTGACGAGCACCGACCCGTTCCGCAACACGCGGACGATCGAGAGCAACGCATTCATGACGTGGTTCACGAACGGCAACAACTATCACGTCGAGCATCACATGATGCCGAACCTGCCGATCGAGCGGCTGCACGACCTGCATGGCGCGATCGGGCCGCGCATCCGCTATTACCACCGCACGTACCGGCAGTTCTATTACGCGCTGCTGCGCGGCAGGCTGTCGCCGCGCACGGTGGACGACGATGCGGACGAGCGTGCGCCCGATGCCGAAGCGGCGGCGCCGGCGTCCACGCAATCGGCATGACCGCGACGGGGCCGGCCGCCCGCGTGCGTGCCGTGCCGGAACGTTGTTCAACGACGGTGACGACGATGCTCTATCCGGAATTATTCAGGTCGCTCGAAGCGGTGCGCTGGAACATGGAGAAGGACATTCCGTGGGACAAGTTCGACGCTTCGCTGCTCACCGACGAGCAGGCCGAGACGATCAGGATGAACGCGATCACCGAATGGTCGGCGCTGCCCGCGACGGAAATGTTCCTGCGCGACAACCGGCACGACAGCGACTTTTCCGCGTTCATGAGCGTGTGGTTCTTCGAGGAGCAGAAGCATTCGCTCGTGCTGATGGAATACCTGCGCCGCTTCCGGCCCGAGAGGGTGCCGACCGAAGAGGAACTGCACGCGGTGCGCTTCGAATTCGACCCGGCGCCGCCGCTCGAGACGCTGATGCTGCACTTCTGCGGCGAGATCCGCCTGAACCACTGGTACCGCTGCGCGGCCGACTGGCATACCGAGCCGGTCATCAAGCAGATCTACGAAACGATTTCGCGCGATGAAGCGCGCCATGGCGGCGCCTACCTGCGCTACATGAAGAAGGCGCTGAACGACTGCGGCGACGTCGCGCGCGCGGCGTTCGCGAAGATCGGCGTGCTGATGGCATCGGCGCGCCGCACCGAGAAGC
>NZ_ASSI01000115.1:0-36261 GCF_000466765.1 Burkholderia sp. AU4i
GGCCGGCGGGGGCGGCGCGGCCGTGTTGCCGTTGGTGCCCGGTGTCGACATGTCCATCGACGGAATGGGCGCGCCCGTCCCTTCGTCGGGGCGCTGCGAATTCTGCGCCCATGCGGCCGGCGCGGCCGCGACGATCGCGACGGCGGCACCGGCGAGCACGCGCCGCGCGACACACTTCGATTCGAATGCTGGCTTCATGACGTTTTCTCCCTGGTGATGATTCCGTAACGGGCATGCCTGCTCGTTCCGTTTCGCAACGCCCTTCCAGCAATGCCCATGCCGACATCCGCACACGCCCGCGGCGCGGCACGCGGATTGCGTCGCCCGTCTCCGCAGGACCCATCCCTCGATCCCACACGGAGCCCCGTCACATGCCTTCCGCTTCTGCTTCCCACGCACACGGCAAGCGCCTCACGCGCCGTCCCGGCCGCGCCCGCAGCGCCGATCCGGCACACCGCAAGCGCTGGTCCGGCGAAGTCACGCAACGCAGCGATGCGCTCGACATCGAGCCCGACATCTTCAAGTCCGACGATCCGGCGGCGATCGCCGCGTCGCTGAAGCGTTCGGCCGAACACAGCCGCCGCCGCAAGGCGTCGCCGTTCCAGTCGGCGATGTCGATGCTGAACTTCTACGTGAACCGCGCGGGCCGCAATCTGCCGAAAACGCGCCGCACGACACTCGAACGCGCGAAACGCAAACTGCGCGAAGCATTCGGCCGCAAGCCCTGACCGTTTGCGCGTCCGCCTTCCCCGCCCGCCGCGAGCCCGCGCATGCATGAGACGCTCTGGTACCTGATCATCGGCGCGGTGCTGCTGGGCATGGGCGTCGCGACGTCCGCGCTGCGCCACCTGCCGTGCAGCACCGCGATGATCTATCTCGTGCTCGGCGTCGCGCTCGGCCCGGCCGGCGCCGGCCTGCTGCATCTCGACCTCGAACGCGACGCGCCGCTGCTGCGTGAAATCGTCGAAATCGCGCTGCTCGTGTCGCTGTTCGCGATCGGGCTGCGGCTGCGCGTGCCGCTGACCGACCGGCTGTGGCTCGTGCCGTGCCGCCTCGGCTTGCTCGCGATGATCGTCACCGTGCCGCTGCTCGCCGCGTGCGCGGTACTCGCGCTCGGGCTCGGCTGGGGCCCGGCGCTGCTGCTCGCGGCGATCCTCGCACCGACCGACCCCGTGCTCGCGCACGACGTGCAGGTGCACGACCCGGGCGATCGCGATCTCGTGCGCTTCGCGCTGTCCGGCGAAGGCGGGTTGAACGACGGTATCGCGTTGCCGTTCGCGCTCGCGGGGCTCGCACTGTGCGGCACGCGCGAAGCGACCTACGGGCTCGCGCCGCTGTCCGGCGCGTTCGCGCTCGTCGCGCTGTGGGGCATCGCGGGCGCGGCCGCGATCGGCGGCGCCCTCGGCTGGGTGACGACGAAACTGATCGGCTGGCTGCGCACCCAGTACGCGCAGGCGCTCGGCCTCGAAGGCTTCTTCGCGCTCGCGCTGATCGTGCTGTCGTTCGGCGCCGCGCAGCTCGCGCACACGTTCGGTTTCATCGCGACGTTCGCGGCCGGTGTCGCGATGCGCCGCGTCGAACATCGTGCGAGCGGCGACCGCAAGCCACGCGAAGTGATCGGCCAGATCGATTCGGAAGACGTCGTCGCCACCGAGAAGCACCCGGAGAAGGCGCACGCGTTCATGACCGAATCGGTGCTCGGATTCACGATCGAACTCGAACGGATCGCGGAAGCCGTCGTGATGACGATGGTCGGCAGCGTGCTCGCGACGCTGCCGGGCCCGCTGCTCACGTGGGGGGCGGCCGCGCTGGCCGCCGTGCTGTTCGTCGTCGTGCGACCGCTCGCGGTGCTGGTCACGCTCGCCGGTTCGCGCGCGACGCAGGCGCAGCGACGGCTGATGGCATGGTTCGGCATTCGCGGGATCGGCTCGTTCTACTACCTGCTGTTCGCGATCGAGCACGCGCCGTCCGGCGCGGTGCGCTCGCTGGCGGCACCGGTGCTGGCCGTCGTGTCGGCGTCGGTGATCGCGCACGGGATCTCCGCGACGCCGCTGATGAACTGGTATCACCGGCTGCAGCATCGGCGCTGACGGGTTCACGTCGGCGCCCCGAGCCGCGCACGCATCGACGCCGTGATGCGCTGGCGCGTGTGCGCATAGCCTTCCCACGGATCGCGTTTCAGCGCGTCGAGCCGTGCGCGGAGCGTGTCGATCGTCCATTGCGCGCCGCCCGTCGTAGCGGGCACCTCGTCCCATTCGAGCGGCACCGACACACCCATGCCGGGCCGCGCACGCACCGAGTACGCGGCGATCGTGCTCGCGCCGCGGCCGTTGCGCAGGTAGTCGACGAAGATCCTGCCGCGCCGGTGGCGCGGCCCCATCGTCGCGGTGAAGCGCTCGGGCAGCGTAGCCGCGACGTGCTGCGCGACCGCGCGGGAGAAGTCCTTCACATCGTCCCAGCCCGCATGCCGCGTGAGCGGCACGACGACATGCAGCCCCTTGCCGCCGCTCGTCTTGCAGAACGACACGAGCCCCAGTTCGTCCAGCAACCCGCGCACGATCTGCGCGGCGTCGATCATCTCGCGCCACGGCAGCGCCGGATCGGGATCGAGGTCGAACACGATCCGGTCGGGCCGCTCGATGTTCGACGCATGCGCGTTCCACGTGTGCAGCTCGATCGTGCCCATCTGCGCGGCGCCGAGCAGCGCGTCGACGCTGTCGATCGACAGCAGCGGGCCGTGGCCGGGATCGAGTCCCTCGAGCTGCTTGACGAACGGGATTTCGCGGCGCTCCGCATGCTTCTGGAAGAACAGTTCGCCGGCGATGTCGCCCGGCGCGCGCACGAGCGACACGGGCCGGCCTTTCAGGTCGGGCAGCAGCCACGGCGCGACCCACAACCAGTAATGCGCGAGGTCGATCTTGCGCGTGCCGCTGCGCGGGTCGAGCACGCGATCGGGATGCGTGATGCGCACGCGGCCGACGTGATCGACGCCGGGTTCGCCGTGCGCGCGGCCGGTGGACGCATGCGATCGCGCGCGCGGCCGGCGGTCGTGACCGGTATCGGTATGCGGTGCATGCGGGTGGTTGTCATGCGGGTTGCCGTGCGCTGCGTGGGGTTCGTCCATCGTCGTCTCCGATTCGGTATGGCGCGGCACTTCGCGGACGATCTGCCGCGCCGGCTTGTCTTCGCGCAGCGCGATGAACGACGCCTGCCGCACGATCCCGTCGCCCGTCCATTCCGCGAATTCGCATTCGGCGACGAGCGTCGGCTCGACCCAGTGCACGCGTGTGCGCGACCGTTCGCGCGGCGGCGGGCCGAACGGCGTCGTGTCGCGCTCATGCTTGCGCAGCATCGCCGCGAGCCGGTCGAGCAGGCGCGTGTCGAACCCGGTGCCGACGCGGCCGACATAGCGCAACGGCGGCGTGCCGCGTGTCCGCTTGCCGCCCGCGTCCGGCGCATGGACGCCGAGCAGCAGCGCGCCGAACCCGTGCCGGCTGCCCGACGGCTCGGTGTAGCCGCCGATCACGAACTCCTGCCGCCGCCGGCATTTCAGCTTGATCCAGGCGGGCGAGCGGCCGCCGCGATAACGCGACTCCGCGCGCTTGCCGATCAACCCTTCGAGCCCCGTGTCGCACGCGTGCGCGATCAGCGGCACGACGTCGTCGCCGAGATCGGGTGAAAAACGCAGCCGGGACGGATCGCTGCCGGCGAGCAGCGGTTCGAGCAGCGCGCGACGCGTGGCGAGCGGCACGTCGCGCAGGTCGTATCCGTCGAGAAACAGCAGGTCGAACACGAACAGCGTCACCGCGTCCGAGCGGCCCGCGCCGAGCGCGTTCTGCAGCGCCTGGAAATCGGGCAGGCCGTTCTCGCCGAGCACGACGGCCTCGCCGTCGAGCCATGCGTTGTCGACCTCGAGTGCGGCGAGCGCATCGCGCGGCGCACGCAGCTTCGCGGTCCAGTCGCGACCTTCGCGCGTCATCAGCGTGACGCGCCGCCGCGCGCCGCGACCGGCGATCCGCGCGAGGATCCGGTAACCGTCGAATTTCACTTCGTAGCGCCAGTCGCCGTGCGCGGGCGGCGCATCGACCAGCGTCGCGAGTTGCGGCGCGACGCACTCGGGCAACGCCGCACGCACGGCGCCGTCCACGTGCGACAGGTCGGCCGACGGCCTCCCCGCGTCGTCGTGCGGCGCGTCGCTCATGCCTGGCGCGTTGCCGTGGCCGCGCCGCGCGGCACGCGCAGGGGGCGGCTTGTCGCCGTTCCCCTTCGTGCGCGCGGCCTGCGTGTGCCCGTCATGCACGCTGCCCGGCCGCTGCGCGACGACATCGAATGCCGCCGCATCGCGCGCGTCGTCATCGCGTTCCTTGATCAGCAGCCATTGCTCCTGGCGCCCCTGCTGCCGCCCGCTGCGCACCAGCGCCCAGCCGCCGTGCAGCTTCGCGCCGTCGAGCCGGAACGTCAGCTTGCCGGCACGGTAGCCCGCGCGTGCCTGCGCGACGCCGCCGTCGGGCGTCCACGTTCCTTCGTCCCACACGACGACCGAGCCCGCGCCGTAATGTCCGGCCGGAATCTCGCCTTCGAACGACGCGTATTCGAGCGGATGATCCTCGACGTGCACGGCCAGCCGTTTCACCGCCGGATCGACGCTCGGCCCTTTCGGCACGGCCCACGATTTCAGCGTGCCGTCGAGCTCGAGACGGAAGTCGTAGTGCAGCCGCCTCGCGTGGTGTTCCTGGATCACGAAGCGCAGCGGCCGGGCCGTGCGCGCGGACGTTCCCGCCTGCCGCGACTGCCGCGACTTCCTCGCGTCCGCCTCGGCGGGTGCGCGCCGCCGCCCGTGCGCGCCCTCGGGTTCCGGCGTCGCATCGAAGCGGCGTTTGCGGCGATAGGGGTCGAGTTTCGCGGCCATCGCGTCGTTCTCCGTTGCGCGATCATGCGGCGTGCTTGCGGCGCGCGGCGATCTTCTTCGCCGGGTGCGCCACGGCCGTGCCGTGCTTCGCGGCCGCGCGTTTTGCGGGCGCCTTCGCGGTGCCCTTTTCAGCCCCCTTCGCAGCCCCCTTCTCGGCCCCCTTTGCGGCAACCTTCGCGCCCCCTTTCGCCGGTGCTTTCGCAGCCGGTTTGCGCCGCGCACCGGCGGCACGCGAAGATGCCGGCGCCCCGGCATCCGCTTCGTCGCCCGCCTCGTCGCCCGCATCGGCTGCCCGCGCACTGCCGCCCTTCAGGCTGCGTTTCAGCAATTCGGTCAGGTCGACCACGTTGGACGCCGCGCGCCCCGTCTGCGCGGGCCGGTCCTCGATCTCCTCGATCCGGCCCGCGCGCACCTTGCGCTCGACCAGGTCGAGGATGTCGTCGCGAAACGTGTCGTGATACTCGTCCGGCGTCCACGAACCCGACATGTCGTCGATCAGCTTCTTCGCCATCGCGAGTTCGCGCGCGCTGACGCCCGCGCGCTTCGCGTCGCCGGCCGGCACCGACAGTTCGTCGAGCGGGCGCAGCTCCTCCTGCCAGCGCAGCGTGTCGAGCGCGAGCAGCGGCCCGACCGGGATCAGCGCGCCGAGATGCTGACGGTCGCGCATCACGACGTGCGCGATGCCGATCTTGCCGCTGTCCTTCAGCGCATCGCGCAGCAGCGCGTAGACCTTTTCGCCCTTGCGGTCCGGCACGAGGTAATACGGCGTGTCGAGATACAGGAACGACACCGCGCCTTCGTCGACGAACGTGACGATGTCGACCGTCTGCGTCGATTCGGGGTTCGCCGCGCGGATCTCGTCGTCGGTCAGCACGACATAACGTTCCTTCTCGTACTCGTAGCCGCGCACGATGTCCTCGCGCGTGACTTCCCTGCCGGTGCGCTTGTTGATCTGCCGGTAGCCGACCGGGTCCATCGAGCGCCTGTCGAGCAGCCGGAACGACGGCTTCACGGTACGCGTGGCCGGGAACAGCTGCACGGGCACATGAACGAGCCCGAAGCTGATCGCGCCTTTCCAGATCATCCGTGCCATCGAGGTCCTCCTTGCCGCGTGTGTGGTCCGGCGCACGTCACGGCCTGCGGCAACGGCTGCGCCGCACGATGCTGACGTGGCCGTTGCGTTCCAGGATCGCCGCGTCGACGTCGGACAGGTCGGTCGCGCCGAGCGCCTGCCGCACGCTTTCGCGGATGTCGGTCGGCGTGAGCAGCGCGGCGCGCATCTGCGCGTCGTCGAAGCGGCCGTTGCGATACACCTCGCGCTCGACGCCCACCAGCAGCCGCTCGAGCCGGCGCGAGCGCACGCAGGCCCAGCCGATCGCGCGATGCAGCAGCGCGATCGCGAACGACGCCGCGACGGTCGCCACGAACGGCGACGCACCGACCACCGCGCGGCTCAGGATCGCGCCGAGCAGGATCCCGACCACGTAGTCGAACGGCGAACGCTGGCCGAACGCGCGCCGCCCCGCGATGCGGATCAGCACGAGCGCGACCAGGGACACGACGATCGCGCGCAGCGCCATCTGCCCGGGGCCGAGCATCCGGCCCTGTCCGAACAGCGCGACGACGATGTCCATGATCGCGCGGCGCTAGGCCGGCAACTCGGCGGCCTGCTGCTCGCGCGCCCACACGCGATGGCGGCCGAGGTGGTCGGACAGCGTATTCAGGATCGCGTCGAGATCGACGGCCTGCCCGACGCACACGCCTTCGGCCGGGTCCGGCAGATGCGCGGCGCTCAGCAGCTGCCGCCCCGACCCGACGGCCGCGATCGGCTTCAGGTGCTTGAACGCCTCGCGCACGAAATGCCGCGCGTCGGCGCTGTGCGCGAGGTCGCGGCCATCGCCGTCGCCGCCGCACACGAACACCGCGTCGAACATCACCGACGGCATGCCGGCCAGCGTCGCCTGCGGCACGATGCTGCCGATCGGCGCGAGCGTCGGCGCGACGATCGTCGGCACCGCATGCGCGGCCTGCAGCGCGTCGCGCACCTGCTCGACGAGCGCCTGGCTCGCACCCGGCGTCGCGATCAGCGCAATCTTGCGCGAGCGGATGCCGGGCTTCGAGCGGCCGATCAGGCTCAGCGCGGGCGAGCGCTGCGCGACGGCAGGCGTCGCGCCCGCGTGCGGTGCGGGCAGCCCGAGCCGTTCGGCGACCTGCGCGGCCAGCCCCGCGTCGAAGCGCGCGATGATGTCGTTGACCACCCGCTCGCGAATCCGCGGCTGCGTCACCTTGCCCAGCTCGAAGCAGTACGCGTCGCGGATATGCCGTTGCTCGATCTCCGTCATGCTCTGGTAGAACAGCGCGGCCTGCGAGAAATGATCGGCGAACGATTCGCTTCGCACGCGTACCTTCTCGCCTTCGAGCGGCTCGTGCACGGTCTCGAAGCCGCCGCCCGACGGCGCCGGCGGGGTCTCGCGCGGCCAGCCGCCGCTCGTCGAATTCGGTTCGTAGGACGCCTGCCCGACGTTGATCGTCTGCCGGTGCATCGCATCGCGCTGGTTGTTCGCGAACGGGCACACCGGCCGGTTGATCGGGATCTCATGGAAGTTCGGGCCGCCGAGCCGGCTCAGCTGCGTATCGGTGTACGAGAACAGGCGCCCCTGCAACAACGGGTCGTTCGTGAAATCGATGCCCGGCACCACATGGCCCGGGTGAAACGCGACCTGCTCGGTTTCCGCGAAGAAGTTGTCGGGATTGCGGTTCAGCGTCATCCGGCCGATCGGCCGCACCGGCACGCGCTCTTCCGGCACGAGCTTGGTCGGGTCGAGCAGGTCGAAGTCGAACTGGCCCGCATCGGCCGGATCGATCATCTGCACGCCAAGCTCGAACTCCGGATAGTCGCCGCGCTCGATCGCCATCCACAGGTCACGCCGGTTGAAATCCGGATCGTGGCCGGCAATCCGCTGCGCCTCGTCCCACAGCAGCGAATACGCGCCGCTCACGGGCCGCCAGTGGAATTTCACGAAACGCTCGGCGCCGTCCGCGTTCACGAAGCGGAACGTATGCACGCCGAAGCCGTCCATCGCGCGAAAGCTCGCGGGCAACGCGCGGTCCGACATCAGCCACAGCACCATGTGAGTGGCCTCCGGCACCAGCGACACGAAATCCCAGAACGTGTCGTGCGCGGACGCGCCGGTCGGCATCTCGTTCGGTGCCTCGGGCTTCACCGCATGCACGAAGTCGGGAAACTTGATCGCGTCCTGGATGAAGAACACCGGCATGTTGTTGCCGACGAGGTCGTAGTTGCCCTCTTCCGTATAGAACTTCACCGCGAAGCCGCGTACGTCGCGCACCGTGTCCGCCGAACCGCGCGGGCCCTGCACCGTCGAGAAGCGCACGTACACCGGCGTTTCGGCGGCCGGGTCCTGCAGGAACGCGGCCTTCGTGAAGTCGGCCATCGGTTCGTAGACGCGGAACACGCCATGCGCGGCCGAGCCGCGCGCGTGCACCACGCGCTCCGGAATGCGCTCGTGATCGAAATGCGTGATCTTCTCGCGCATGATGAAGTCTTCGAGCAGCGACGGGCCGCGCGTACCGCCGCGCAGCGTGTTCTGGTTGTCGGCGATCCGCACGCCCTGGTTGGTGCGCAACGCTTCGTGGTCGGGCCGCGAACGGTGTTCGTCGAGCTGGCGCGACTTCGCGCTATCGGTCGACTGCGCGGGCGCGGTCTTGCCGGCTGATGTGGAACGGGTCATCGAAAGATCCTCGTGGCATTCGGGTGGGCAGCCGCCACGCAAACCGCCGCGCCGCGGCGCGGGCATGCGGACGGCAGCGAAAACCGGTACGACGGGCGCGATCGCGCCCGCGATGCCGGCTGTGAAATCAGGGCGCGGCCAGCGCCGCGTCGAATTCGGCGCGTGTCACGTCGAGCGTCACGCTGCATTCGATCGCGGCATCCTCGACGCGCGGCTTGCGTTCGTCCACCGCGCGCCGCGCGCGGTCGCACAACCGCGTGCGCACGCGCAGCCGGTCGGCCGCGTCGAGCAATGCATAGCGATCGACGACGTCGGGATCGAACCGCAGGTCGACCGCGCAACGCCATTCGCGCGCGTCCTCGTCGGACGGCACACGCACCCACGACACCTGGATCGTCAGGCCGCCGGATGCGTCGTCCGCATGCACGACGACGGTCGACTGCGACGGAAAGCCGATCGCGAGCGCGTGTTCGAGTTCGGCCACGCGCTGCGACCGGTCGGGCGCGGCAGTCATCGTCGCACGACGCCCAGCAGCAGCGTGACCAGGAAGATCACGACGAAGATGTAGAACAGGATCTTCGCGATCTCGGCCGCGCCGGCCGCGATGCCGCCGAAGCCGAACACGGCGGCGACGAGCGCGATGATGAAGAAGATGATGGCGTATCGAAGCATGGAACCCTCCTGGATGACAGCGGTCGTCACCAAACGTCGTCGTCGGTCACGCATCGTGCTTGTGTTTCGGTTTGCCGCGCACGGGCGTGGCAGCCATTTTCTCGAGCTCTTTCTCGCTCATCGACTCGGCCATCGACTTCGCCGGCGGTTTGAGATCCTTCATCTTCGTTTCACCGCGCTTGGCCGACAGCGCCGCGCCTGCGGCACGCTGCTGCGCCTGGGATTTTGCTGGCATGGTTGCACTCCTGTCGTGGATGGATGCGCGGGCCGACACGACGGGCGGCGCCGCGCGCGGTTGAAGATCGGTTCGGCGGGCAAGCCGTCACGTCACGCGGCATCGCGACGCCGCAGGTCGGCCGCGGGAATCTTCATCGCCTGCCGATACTTCGTCACCGTACGACGCGCAAGAAGAATGCCGCGGCCCGCGAGGTTCTCCGTGAGCGCGACGTCGGACAGCGGCTCGGTTTGCCGCTCGGCCGCGATCATGTCGCGGATCAGCACCTTCGCCGCCGACGCCGAGCACACGCCCTTGCCGGCCGCCTCGAGCTTGCGCGGGAAGAAATGCTTGAACTCGAACGTGCCGTGCGGCGTGGCCATGTACTTGTTGCCCGTCGCGCGCGACACCGTCGATTCATGCAGGTCGAGCGCTTCCGCGATGTCGCGCAGCACGAGCGGCTTCATCGCGATCTCGCCGTAACGAAAGAAATCGCGTTGCCGCTCGACGATGCATTCGCCCACGCGCTGGATGGTGTCGAAGCGCTTCTGCACGTTGCGTATCAGCCAGCGCGCTTCCTGCAGCTGCTGGCCGAGCGGCGAATCGCGCTCGCCGCTCGACTGCGCGAACAGCGTCGCGTAGCGCTCGTGCAGGCGCGCGCGCGGCAGCACGGCCGGGTTGATCGTCACGATCCATTCGTCGCGTACCTGGCGCACGATCACGTCGGGCACCACGTAGTCGCCGCGCGTGCTGCCGTAGTGATTGCCGGGGCGCGGGTCGAGCCCGCGCACCAGCGCGCAGGCGGCGTGCATCGTCTGCGCGTTGCAGCCGAGACGCCGCTGGATCTCCGCCGTCTCGCGGCGGGCGAGCCGTTCGAGATGCTCGTGCGCGATCGCCTTCGCTTCCGCGAGCGCCGGCGTGCCGGCCGGAATCGCGTCGAGCTGCAGCACCAGGCATTCGGACAGCGAACGCGCCGCGATGCCCGGGCGGTCGAGCATCTGCACGAGCCGCAGCGCGATCGCGAGATCCTGCTCCGACAGCAGCAGCGCCGGATCGGCCGCGGCCCGCAGCTCGGCGAGCTCCTGGCGCAGATAACCGTCGTCGTCGAGCGCGTCGATCACGATGCGCGCGGCCTCGCGATCGTGCCTGTTCAACGGATACAGCCTGAGCGCGTCGTGCAGCTGCTGATGCAGCGACGGTTCGGCGGCGATCCATTCGCCCGGCGACAGGCCGTCTGCATCGTCGCCCTGGCGGTTCGTGCCGTGCGGCGCGGGTGCCGCCGTCAGCGGCACCTCGCCGTCGGGCGGCCGGACATCCTCGGGCTCGGGCGCCGCTTCGGGCGCGGCCGCTTCCGCCGGCTGCTCCGGCGCGCCGTCGGCGGCTTCGTCGTCGCCCGGGCCGTCTTCGAGAAACGGGTTCATGTCGAGCGCCTGCCGCAATTCCTGTTGAAATTCGAGCGAGGACAACTGCAGCAGCCGCAGCGACTGCTGAAGCCTCGGCGTAAGTGCCAGATGCTGTCGCATCTGCAACGCAAGCGAGACGGGCATCGAAAGCCTCCTGATTGTTCGGTTCGCGGTAGGTCGTCTACACGACTTACGCAGCTTTCGTGCCAATCTGGCGAAGCGCGTCGCCTCGCGGTTCTCGCGGGTTCGCACCCCGCTTCGTCGCTGGCCCGGGCCGCTTTTTTACAAGCCCGCGGCAAGTTTGGGGCACGCAATTCGCTCGTCCGGAAGGGCGTCCGGATGTGCCCCGAACGCCCTCGCCTGCCTGCCGTGCGTGATGCGCGGAAAACGCCCGATCAGTACTGCATCGGCGGCGGCGTGCCCGGCAACGGCCGGTCGCCCTGCGCACCGTTCGGCCCCGGCGGCGGCACGTCGGCCGGTTCGCCGCCGGCCGCGCCCTGCGGCATCATGTTGCCCGGCGACGGACGCGTGTCGTAGCGCGTATTCGCGTCCGGCATCGTCGTGGTCGACTGCGCGCCACGGCCGTCCGGCGGTGCGGGCGGCGCCCCGCGCGCACCGTAGGGGCCGTTCGTCGGTTGCGTGCAGGCAGCGAGCGCGCACGCGGCGGCGAACGCAAGGGCGCCCGCGCGTATCGTCTGGATCGTGTTCATCGAATACCTCCGTCGGATCGATGGCTCAGAGCCGGTTGAAATGGAAATCGCCGGCATAGGCGGTCGGCGTGCGGCGCGCCATCATCGTGTCGAATTCGGCCGCGACGCGCGCGAGCGTGCCGCGCTGCCGGTCGATGCCGGCCCGCTCGAGCGCGGCGAATGCGTCGGCGTCGAACGACACCGACAGCGACGCCGGATGGCCGTCGACGCGAAAGCCGATATGCAACGCACCGGCCGGGCGTTCCTCGATGTGGAACGGCATCGCGCGCGCTTCGAAATGGCGGCCGAGCGTCTCGGCGATCTCGCGCAGCACGCCGGGTTTCACGCGGACGCTCATCGCCGTGCCTCCGCATGCAGTCGCGTTATCCCGCCGACCGACGGCGCATGCACGGGAGGCTGCCGCGACGGCGGTTCGCGCTCGGGCGGCGCGGTCCCGGGCGGATCGCCCGCCGGTTGCCGGTACGGTTCGGGCAGGTCGGGCGGCAAACCGCCGGGATCGGGGTCGTCGGGATCCGGCTCGAGGTCGGGAAACGGCGGGATGGGCCGCTGCAGCCATTGCGCGGGATCGTGTTTCATCGGCATTCCATCGGGGCGGGTTCGGATCGGCATCGTGTGCGGCGGTCGTGACTGGATACGGAAGTCCCGCAATGCGCATGCCGTCCAGTCGCGACGCCCGCATGCGGGCGCCGGCGCGAACACGCGCGGCCCCATGCGACGCGTCGTGCCTTCGCTACACCGTTCGCTGCAAATCTTTCAAGCACCTCGTTATACGTCGTACGCGGCCATCACGAGCCACAGCTCGCGGCCGTTGTCCTTCACGCATGCCGCCAGCGCATACGAATCGGACGGCTCGCACGCGCGCTGCAGCGCGAAACGCGCTGGTTCGGTCGAACCGAACGTCTCGTCGCCCAGCGGCCGCACGTCGGCCTTGCCTTCGAACATCCGGCGCTCGGGCCGGTAGATCAGCGGTTCGTGTTTCCATTCGTTGAAATGGCTCTTCACCGAATCGAATCCGCCGCCGCATACGTTGATCTCATAACGCACGCCTGGTCGTCGTTTCGGAATCGTCATCGTGCCTCCGCTCGAAATGCGCACGCCAGGCACCGGTCGGGCCGCGCGTCGTCATCGCAGTCGATACGGCAAGTCGTGTGCCGCGTCCGCGAGCCGGGCACGGCCGTTGCGGCACGCCCGGCTCCTCGTCACCGATACGGAGCCACGCGATGAAGGATTCGACCCGGCCCGGCCGCGACACGCCGGCCCACGAGCGGCATCCCGACCCGACGCCGCCGCTGAAGCACCAGGACCGCGCGCGCACGCGCCATTCGGAACGCCATATCGACAAGCAGCTCGAGGACACGTTTCCGGCCAGCGACCCGCCGGCGACCGGCGGCGTCACGCGGATCGAACCGGACACGCCGCCCGGCACGCACGACGAAGGGCCGTGGCGGAGCCCGCGCGAACGCGACGACGGCGCGTGACGTACCCGAGCGACCCGCGCGTGCAGGAAGGCACGCGGCTTGCGGCATCCGCCGACGAATTCACCGAACCCACCTGCAAGGAGGAAGTCATGCATCGCGTCAACGAAATCATGTCGCAGGACGTCGTGCGCATCGCGCCGACCGACTCGATCCGTCATGCCGCGCAACTGATGGAGCGCTACGACATCGGCGCGCTGCCCGTGTGCGACAACAACCGGCTGATCGGGATGGTGACGGACCGCGATCTCGCGGTGCGCGCGATCTCGGCCGGCAAGCCGCCGGAAACGCGGATCCACGAGGTCGCATCGGGCCCGATCGAATGGTGCTTCGACGACGATTCGCTCGACGAGATCCAGCACTACATGGCCGACGCGCAGCTGCGCCGCCTGCCCGTCGTCGATCACGACAAGCGGCTGGTCGGCATGCTGTCGCTCGCGGACATCGCGACGCGCTCGGCCGGCCCGGAACGCGACGACGTCGCGAACACGCTGGAAGGCGTGTCGCAACCGAAGCAGACGTGACGGCGCGATCCTCGCGCCGCACGCTACCCGCGCGACCCGCAGGGCCCGCCCCGGGCACCGTCGCGCCCCACGCAGACTGGAGGAAACCATGCAGACTTCCGATCAAGGTCAGACCCGCATCATCGGCAAGGGCGCCGCAACGGCGGCCGGCCCCGGCCCCGACGTGATGGCGGCCGATACGCTGGAAGGCGACAAGGTCTATACGACCGACGGCGACGATGTCGGCAAGATCAAGGACATCATGCTCGACGTGCGCTCGGGCCGCATCGCCTATGCGGTGCTGTCGAGCGGCGGCATCCTCGGCATCGGCGACAAGCTGCACGCCATTCCGTGGAGCGCGCTCACGCTCGACACCGAACGCAAATGCTTCCTGCTGTCGGTGTCGTCCGAGCGCATCCGCAACGCGCCGGGGTTCGACAAGGACCACTGGCCGGCGATGGCCGATCCGCAATGGGCCGAGCCGCTGCACGAGTTCTACGGCAGCGCGCCGTACTGGAGCGCCGGCGACGAGCTAGGGCTGACCGACCCGACCGAGGAACTGAACGATCCGCGCGCGCGCGACCGTCACTGATCGCACGACGATGCGGCGCCGGTTCGCCGGCGCATCCGCTTTCTACACGCCCCGCTCGCGCGGGGCGTCTTTTTTGCAAGCGGGGACGGCGCGGGGTGAAGTGCATTGCGTGCGCGATGTGCGCTATGTGCTTTATGTGCGCTACGGCGCCGCGTCGATTGCGATGGAAAATACGCGCGATGCCGGGCGGCGGCCGGATCGTCGCCGGGGTCGGGTTGCATCGCGTTTCTCCTTTCCCCGCTCGCGGGAAACCTGTCGCCGCGCAAGCCGCGCCCCCTCCCGACTGCATGCGGCATGCCGGTTGCTGCGTCGTTCGCATCGTCGACACGGAGTGCTTCATGCGCGCGATGCAGTTTCTGCCATCCGGTTTGCTTGCCTCGGCGCGGGCGACGGCCCGATCGCCACGTTGTTCCGCGCAACAACGTCATGCCGCCGCGCCGACCTGTACGTGGGGGGCAGCATGAACCACAAACCGCCGTCCGCTCCCGCCTCGCCGCCCGCCGCCACCGACGACGACGACGCGCCGACGACGCTCGGCGCGTGCCGCCGCTGCGCGCTGTGGGAACACGCGACGCAGCCGGTGCCCGGCGCGGGGCCGCGCGACGCGTCGATCATGCTGGTCGGCGAGCAGCCGGGCGACCAGGAAGACCGCGCCGGCGTGCCGTTCGTCGGCGCGGCCGGCCGCCTGCTCGACCGCGCGCTCGACGAAGCCGGGGTCGAACGCACGCACGTCTACCTGACCAATGCGGTCAAGCACTTCAAATGGGAACCGCGCGGCAAGCGGCGCCTGCACAAGACGCCCGCGCAACGCGAAGTGGCCGCGTGCCGCTACTGGCTCGAACGCGAACTCGATGCGGTGCGCCCGCGCGTGGTCGTCGCGCTCGGCGCCACGGCGCTGCGCGCGGTGCTGCAGGACAACGACGCGACGCTCGAGCGCACGCGCGCGCCGGTGCGGACCGCCGGCGGGCAACTCGTCGTCGCGACCTTTCACCCGTCGTACGTGCTGCGCACGCGCGGCGCCGATTCGCGCGAGCACGCGTACCGGACACTCGTCGACGCGCTGCGTACCGCGTCGGACCTCGCGCACGACACACGCCGCGGCGGCGGGCGCGATTCGCACGGCAACGCCGGATGAGTGCGCCGGACGAAGGGGCGCCGCCGGCGGCCAATACCGCGCCCGCCGGCGCCACGGCGAAACCCTGGTACAAGCGCCTCGGCCCCGGCCTGCTCGCCGGCGCATCCGACGCCGATCCGAGCAACATCGCGGTCTACGCGCAGGCCGGCAGCCAGTTCGGCTTCAACATGCTGTGGATGATCGTCGTCGCACTGCCGATGATGGTGGCCGTGCAGCTCGCGGCGGCCTTCGTCGGACGCCGCAACCGCGAAGGCCTGGTCGCCGGCATTCGCACGCACTTCTCCGATCGTCTCGCCAAGACGCTGATCGTGATGGTCGTGATCGTCAACATTGCGAACGTCGGCGCCGACCTCGCGGCGATGGGCGACGCGACGGCGCTCGTCGCCGGCGGCCGCAGCTACTGGTACGCACCGCTCTACGGGATCGCGTCGCTCGTGCTGCAGGTCACGCTGTCGTACGAACGCTACGCGCGCTGGCTGAAATGGATGACGCTCGGGCTGATTGCGTACGTGCTCGAACTCGGCTTCGTCCATGTCGACTGGCGCGGCGTGCTGCACGCGCTCGCGCTGCCGCAGATCGCGCTCACGCATGCGTATGCGACGACCGCCGTCGCGGTGCTCGGCACGACGCTGAGCCCCTACCTGTTCGTGTGGCAGGCGGCACTCGAAGTCGAGGAAACCGCCACCGAGCAACAAGACGCTACGCCGTCCGCCCGTGGCGAGACCGAACGGCGCGTCACGTTCGACACGTGGGCCGGGATGATCGTCACCAATGCGGTGTCGTTCTGCATCATGGTGATCGGCGCGGCCGTGTTCTTCGCGCACGGCAGGCACGATATCGGCACCACGGCGCAAGCTGCCGAGGCGTTGCGGCCGATCGCCGGCGAAGCCGCGTTCGTCGTGTTCGCGTTCGGCATCGTCGGCTGCGGGCTGCTTGCGATTCCGGCGTTCGCGGGCAGCGCCGCGTACGGCTGCGCGGAAGCGTGGCGATTCCGCGAAGGGCTGAACGAACCGGTGAGACGCGCACCCGCGTTTTATGCGGTGCTGGCGCTGTGCGTCATCGTCGGCATCGCGATCTGCATCGGGCCGATCGACCCGATCAAGGCGCTGTACTGGAGCGCCGTGCTCAACGGCATCGCGGCGGTGCCGATGCTCGTGCTCGTGATGCTGCTGGCGCGGCAGCGCGAAGCCGCCGGGCAGCCTGGTAGCGGAACGGTGTCGATGGTATTCGGCTGGCTCGCGGTGGGCCTGATGGCGGCGTCGGTGGTCACGATGATCGTCGACCTGCTGACCTGAGCCTCACGAGACGGTTGCATCGGCAACCGGTGAAACATCACGCAGACAACCGGGCAGCCGCGCGAACGGCTGCCCACTCAAGTCGTGCGTCACATCATCTTGCCGCGCGAGCGTTCGGCGCGCGCCGCCTCCGCCGCCGATTCGACCTTCTTCACTTCCTCCGGCGGCGGCAGCACGGCCTTGAAGCCCATCGACTCGATCCACATCTCGCGCGCCCAGCCGCGCGTGTGATACAGGTGGTGATCCTCGTCGGCCTCGACCTCGTCGTGCGCGTCCTTCAATGTCTTCGCCGCATCGCCCGACAACTGGTCGGCCGCGTAGCCGATCAGCTCCCAGTTCAGGTGGTCCTTGGTCTCGGCGAGCACCACGCATTCCGCCGCGACGACCTGCGCGACGGCCGGATCGGCCTGCTTCCGCGCCTGCTCGATCACGTGGACCAGCGCCTTGCCGGTGGCCGCGACCGCGCTGCGTCCCGGCGACTGCGCATCGGGGTCCATGCCCAACGTCTCGAACACCTTGCGCAGCACTTCCTGGTGATGCAGCGTCTCGCGGTGGTACTTCTCCCATTCCTTGTGCAGATCGCCGTCGGTCGCGCACTGCAGCGCGGCCTCGTAGAGCTTCGCGCCGCCAAGCTCGGTTTCGTATGCCTGACAGAGCAATTCGCGGATGCCTTCGTGTTTCGGTTGCCGATGGGCCATGACTGCCTCTCCGAAAAAAACGGGCCGCGCGCGGCCCGGGGATGAACGGGCACGCGTTATCGCGCGCCCACCTTGCGTTCAAGCGCCTGCGCCATGCTCAGGTGATGCCGGAGCGTCGGCAGCGTGGCGCTCGCGAATTCGCGCAGTTGCGGGTCACTGCCGTCGCGCGCCTCGCCTTCGAACAGCGCGACGGCCTTGCGATGCGCGTCGGGGCCGACCGCCGCGACATACGCGACGTCGAAGTCGCGGCCGCTCTTGCCGCGCAGCGCCTCGACGTCGGGGTCCGAAATCTGTTCGACCTGCGGCTTCATGCCCTTGCGCGCGGCGATCGCGGTGAGCCGCGCGTTCGCCTTGCCGTGGTCGTTCACCATCTGCTTCGCGAAGGCGCGCACGTCGGGCGACTGCGCCTGCTTCAGCGCGAGCTGGCTGGCCTGCACCTCGGCCTTGCCGGCGATCGCGGCCTTGTCGATGAATTCCGCGTCACCGCCTTGCGGCGCCTTCGCGATCCGCGCGTCGCCCGCGCCCGACGATGGATTGATCACGCCGCCCGGCACATGCGAATTCGATGCGGGCGGCTCGCTCGGCGCCTGCGCGCCGGCGAGCCCCGACACGGCGAACACACCCGCGGCCAGTGCCGCGATCGTCCAGTTCGGATGTCTCATCATCTGCCTTCTCCTTTTCTTGCGTGGATGCGGCCGTCAGCCGCCGACGATCGAGCCGCCGTTCGGGTGCAGCGTCTGCCCGGTCATGTAGCTCGCGCCGTCCGACGCGAGCAGCACATAACAGCCGATCAGCTCGTCCGGCTGCCCCGGCCGCTTGAGCGGCACGTTCGAGCCGAACTTCGCGACCTGCTCGGCGGTGAACGTCGACGGGATCAGCGGCGTCCAGATCGGCCCCGGCGCGACCGCGTTCACGCGAATGTCGCGTTCGGCCAGCTCCATCGACAGCGAACGCGTGAACGCGACGATCGCGCCCTTGGTCGACGAGTAGTCGGGCAGCCTCGGGTTGCCGTGATAGGCCGTCACCGACGCCGTGTTGACGATCCGCCCGCCGTGCTTCATGTGCGGCAGCGCGGCCTGCGTGCAGAAAAACATCCCGTACACGTTCGTGCGGAACGTGCGTTCGAGCTGCTCCTCGGTCACGTCCTCGATGCCCGGCTGCGGATGCTGCTCGCCCGCGTTGTTCACGAGCACGTCGAGCCGGCCGAGCCGTTCGACCGTGCGTGCCACCGCATCCTGTGCCTGCCGGCGGTCGCCCACATCGCACGCGATCGCCTCGCAGCGACGGCCGGCCTGCTCGATCAGCTGCTTCGTCCGCGCGGCATCGTCCGACTCCTTCAGGTAGACGATCGCGACGTCCGCGCCTTCCTTCGCGAAACCGACCGCGACCGCGCGCCCGATTCCGCTGTCGCCGCCCGTCACGAGCGCGACCTTGCCGGCGAGCTTGCCGCTTCCGACGTAATCGGCCGCGTCGCCCCGCGGCTTCGGATGCATGTCGCGTTCGGTGCCTGGCTGATGCGTCTGATGCTGGGGCGGCGGCGTCTGTGCGGTAGTCATCGGTTCCTCCTTGAACGGGTGCCGCTCATGCTGCGCAAACGGCATGCCGCTGCCGCCCCGCCGGCTGACGGCAGCGCCGCCGCGCTTTCGCGGCAGGCATTGCAACGCGTGTGCAGGAAAGCGCGGGGTCAGCGAGGGGCGCCCGACGCGGGTTCGTCCGGCCGGCGCACCGGGTCGAAATCGCGCCATTCGCCGTCTTGCCAGTCGCCCTCGACGCGCTCGATCGAACGTGCGCCGGTCGCGCGCAGGACGGCTTCGGCCGCGCTCGCCGTGTCGGGCGTCACGCGCGCGGCGAGAATCACGCCCGTTTCGCTCTGCGCGAGCGTGCCCTTGCCTTCGGCCGGCTCGCCGCGCATCCTGCCGAGCGCGCCGCCGAATGCGCCGAGATAGGCACCGGCCAGCGCGCCGGCAGCCGGTACGAACCAGTAGCGCACGCCGATCGCGTAGACGACGAGCCCCGCGACGGCGCCGATCAGCAGCCCGCGAAACGCGCCGATCATCGCGCCGCGGCCGCCCGGCTTCGCCGCCGTATCGGCATATACGTCGCCCCCGATCGGAAAGCGCGCATGCTGGCCACCCGGATTCAGAAAGAAGATCGACACGTCGTCCGGACCGAACGCGCGCTCGTAAAGGTGGCGCGCCCCACCTTCCGCTTCATCGAACGTCGTGAAGCGGCCTGCGACGATCATTGCCATGCTCGTCCTCCTCGTGACGGATCGCGCGCCGCGCGCGGCGACACGCGCGACGCGGCCTCGCCTACATCAGCCGCCCGATTTCCTTCGAGACCGATGCCGGCGTGGCGTACTCGCGGTCGGGAATCCGGCGCAGCATGTCGAGCACGGCGGCGTCCGCGTGCGAGCGTTCCGCACACTGGACGACCGCCTCCTTGCTCGCGGGGTAGTCCATCCCCTTCAGCGCCTTCTGGACGTCGACCGGGCTCGGCGGCTTGCCGTGGCCGGTCTGGTGCCCGCCCTTGTCGTGGTCCTGCTGCGCGCGCTCGCCTTCGTGCGCGCGGGCGCGGCTGAGTTCGTGGCCCGTGTGTTGTCGGGATGTCATCGAAACCTCCTTGATCGAGTGAACGGAAACGGCATCACGCGGACCCGCGGCGCGCACGCGCGAGCGCGGCGAACACGAGCGCCGCCGCGCCGAGCGCGACCGCGCCGGCCATCTTCGGCCGCTGCACCACCGTGTTGTAGGCACAGCTGCGCAGCACGGGGCCGTCCATCCCTTCACGCTCGTGCAGCGCATGACGCGAGTCGTACAGCGCGTTGTCGTCGCGCGGGCGCGCGGGCCGCACCGTGCGCTGGCCGCGCGAGAACAGCGTGGCCGCGACGCGATCGAACAGGCGCGGCGCGTGGTACGCGCTCGCCGACGTGAATTTCGCGGCACCGCCGACGAACAGCGTGCGGCGCGGATGGGCGGCCGCGAACAGGATCGCGTCGGCCACGAGGTCGGGGTCGTAGATCGGCGGCGGCAGCCTCGGCTCGACGTTCATGTAGTTCTTCGCGTGCATCACGAACATCGTGTCGATCGCGGCCGGCTTGATCAGCGTGACCGACACCGGCAGGTGGTCCGATTCCATCTCGAGCCGCAGCGAATCGGTGAAGCCCTTCACCGCGTGCTTCGACGCGACGTACGCGCTTTGCAGCGGCACCGGCGCATCGGATGCCTCGCTGCCCATGTTGACGATCGCGCCGCCGTGGAAATCGCTCTTGCGGCGGAAGTGGTCCGCCGCGACGAGCGAACCATGCACGACGCCCCAGTAGTTGGTCTCGAACAGACGGCGCTGATCCTCGAGCGGCACGGCGGCCGCCGTGCCGAAGATCGACACGCCCGCGTTGTTGACCCAGGTGTCGAAGCCGCCGTAAGTATCGACCGCCTTCGCGGCCGCGCGCTGCAGGTCCTCGAGGTTCGCGACGTCGCCGGCGACCGGCACCGCGAGGCCGCCGTGCTGCCTGATTTCCTCGCACAACGTATTCAGCGCGCCCTCGTTGCGCGCGAACAGCACGAGCTTCGCGCCGCGCCGTGCCGCCTTGCGCGCTGTGACGAGGCCGATGCCGCTCGTCGCGCCGGTGATCACGATCGTCTGCTCGCCGACCGGTTTGAGCATGCAGTTCATGACGAACTCCTGTTGCGGCAACGCCGTTACTTGGCCCGGATGGTCAGCTGGTCGTGCACGTCCTGCACGCCGTCCACCTGCTTCACGACGCCGACGGCCTGCGTGCGCTGCTGTTCGTCGGGCACGCTGCCCGTCAGCATCACGATGCCGTGCCGGGTCTTCACGTGGATGTCGCCGGACGACAGGCCGCTCGTGCCGACGAGTTCGGCCTTCACCTTGGTCGTGATCGTCGCGTCGCGGATCTTCCTGCCGGTCGTCGAATGCGACGACGTGGATGACGATGACGACATGGATGACGACGCGGCGCTGTCGTCGCCGGCGGCGAACACGTTCGGCGCGATCGACGCGCAGGCGGCGGCCGAGACGATCGCGATCGCCATGCCGACACGCTGGGCGCGATGGCGACGGATTCGCAGGGAACGGGCTGGGAGCGGGAATACCTTCATCGTGACCTCCTTTCGTCGAGCCGGCACGGCCGGCGGGCGGACACGACGGGCGCAAGCCGCGTGCCGCGGCCGCATCGCCGGTTGCAGGCGGCAATCGCCGGCCGGACGCGCTTTCGTCCAATGCGTTGTAATTTTTTCGACATGCCGGCTGGCGGTTTCCCCCGCAACGGCGCGGGTATGCCGCTTGCCGACAGGCAACCACGGCGGCCCGTCTGCGCGGCCCCGATACCGGGAGCAATGCCATGCAAAGAATCGCGTTGATCAGTGAACATGCATCGCCGCTTGGGGTGATCGGCGGTGTCGACGCCGGCGGTCAGAACATCTACGTCGCGAACGTCGCGAAGCAACTGGCCGAGCGCGGGCTCGACGTCGATGTCTACACGCGTTGCGACAATCCGCACCTGCCGGAAGTCGTGCCGATCGGCACGCGCATGCGCGTGATCCACGTGCGGGCCGGGCCGCCGGCCGACGTGCCGAAGGAGCAGCTGTTGCCGTACATGGTTGCGTTCGCGGACGCCATGATCGCGCGCATGCGGCGCGAGCCCGACCCGGTCGACGTGATGCATGCGAACTTCTTCATGTCCGGCGATGCGGCGCTGCGCGTGAAGCGGCAGCTCCGCATCCCGTTCGTCACGACGTTCCATGCGCTGGGCCGCGTGCGGCGCCTCCACCAGGGCGCGGCCGACGGGTTCCCGGACGCGCGCTTCACGATCGAGGACACGCTCGCGCGGCGCTCGGACCGCCTGATCGCCGAATGTCCGCAGGATGCGCTCGACCTGATCACGCACTATCACGCCGACAGGACGCGAATCGAGATCGTGCCGTGCGGTTTCGACCTCCAGGAATTCCGGCCGGTGCCGCGCATCGATGCACGCGCGCGGCTCGGCTGGCGGCAGGACGCGTTCGTCGTGCTGCAGCTCGGCCGTCTCGTGCCGCGCAAGGGCATCGATACGGTGATAGACGCGCTGGCGCGCATGCCGCGCGATCCGCGGCGGCCGACGCACCTTTACGTCGTCGGCGGCAGCCAGGCGACGCCCGACCCCGCACGCGACCCGGAACTCGCGCGGCTTGCCGCGTTCGCTCACGAACTGGGGATCGCCAACCGCGTGACCTTCGTCGGCAGGCGCGAGCGCGACGCGCTGCACCTGTACTACAGCGCCGCCGACGTGTTCGTGACGACGCCGTGGTACGAACCGTTCGGCATTACGCCGGTCGAGGCGATGGCGTGCGCAACGCCGGTGCTCGGCAGCGACGTGGGCGGCATCCGCACGACGGTCGACGACGGCACGACCGGCTATCTGGTACCGCCGCGCGACCCGGCCGCGCTGGCCGCACGCCTCGTACAGTTGCGCGCGCAACCCGATCTGTGCGCGGCCCTTGGGCGCGCCGGCTACCTGCGCGCGCACCGGCTCTACACATGGCAAGGCGTGGCCGACCGGCTCGTCGACATTTACCGCGACGTCGCGCACCCGCAGCGTGCCGGCACATCGGCCGGCACCGGACGGCGCACGCCCGTGGCCGCCACGTCTGCCGTACTCGCGAACCGCAAGGAGAATACGTAATGAAGGGCTACGATCGAAAACGCGTGCTCGTCACCGGCGGCGCCGGTTTTCTTGGTTCGCATCTGTGCGAGCGCCTCGTGACGGCCGGCGACGACGTGCTGTGCGTCGACAACTTCTACACGGGCACCCGGGACAACATCGCGCACCTGCTCGACGCGCCCAACTTCGAGCTGATGCGGCACGACGTGACGTTTCCGCTCTATGTCGAGGTCGACGAGATCTACAACCTCGCGTGCCCCGCGTCGCCCGTCCACTACCAGCGCGACCCCGTGCAGACGACGAAAACCAGCGTGCACGGCGCGATCAACCTGCTCGGCCTCGCGAAGCGCGTGAAGGCGCGCATCCTGCAGGCATCGACGAGCGAGGTGTACGGCGACCCCGACGTCCATCCACAGGACGAACGGTATTGCGGCCGCGTGAACCCGACCGGCCTCCGTGCGTGCTACGACGAAGGCAAGCGCTGCGCGGAAACGCTGTTCATGGACTATCACCGCCAGTACGGCGTCGACGTGCGGATCGCGCGGATCTTCAATACCTACGGCCCGCGCATGCATCCGGCCGACGGGCGCGTCGTGTCGAACTTCGTCACGCAGGCGCTCGCGGAAGCGCCGCTGACCGTGTACGGCGACGGCCGGCAGACGCGCTCGTTCTGCTACGTGGACGACATGGTCGAGGCGCTGATCCGGCTGATGGCCGAGCCGGGCGACGCGAGCGAGCCGGTCAATCTCGGCAGCGACGTCGAGATCGCGATGATCGACGTCGCGCGCGAGGTCGTACGGATCGTCGGCACGACAGTGCCGATCGAGTTCCGGCCGCTGCCATCCGACGATCCACGCCAGCGGCGACCGAACCTGGACGCCGCGCAACGGCGGCTCGGCTGGCATGCGACGACGACGCTGGCGAATGGACTCGCGCACACCGCCCGGTATTTCATCCAGCGCCAGGTCACGCACCATGCACCCGGCGACCTCGTGCGCAGCACGCGGATCGCGTCGCACCTGCTCGCGCGGGTTCATACGCAGAACCGGCCGGCACCCGCGACGTAACGCGTCGGCGGCCCGCGCGTCAGCCGTCGCGCTTCGTCGCGTGCGCGATCTTTTGGGCCAGTTCGCGCACGTCGACCGGCTTGCACAGATAGCCGTCGAACCCCGCCTCCAGCGCGCGGCGTTCGTCGGCGAGCCCCGCGTGCGCGGTGACGGCGAGCACGCACACGTCCGGCTGGCCGCCGTCGCCGTTCATCGACCCGCGCCGCAGCGCATCCAGCAGCCAGAAGCCGTCGCCGTCGGGCATCGCGAGATCGGACAACACGACGGTCGGCCGCATGTCGGCCGCCACCGCAAGCGCTTCGCGGCCCGACGACGCGATCGCGACGGCCGCGCCGAAGGTGGTCAGCGCGGCCGTGAGGCTCGCGCGCGTCGTCCCGTCGTCGTCGACGATCAGGATCCGTTGCGCGTCGAGCGCAAGCGCCTCGCGCGGACCTCTGCCCGCCTGCGCGATGCCCCATGCCATCGCGCCGGCCGGCTGCCAGCCGGCGGGCAGCGTTACCGTGAAGGTCGTGCCGAGATTGCGGCCCGCGCTCGCCACGGTCACGCGGCCGCCGTGCAGTTCGGCGATATGCCGCACGATCGACAGGCCGAGACCGAGACCGCGCCGCGACGACGCGGGCGAATCGTCCGCGCGGCGGAACATGTCGAACACGTACGGGACGAACTCCGCCGCGACGCCCTGCCCGGTATCGACCACGGTCAATACCGCACGCGCGTCGTCGCGCGCGAGCCGGACCGTCACGCTGCCGCCGCCCGGCGTGAATTTCAGCGCATTCGAAATGAGATTCGACAGCATCTGCCGCAAGCGCTCGGCATCGCCCGACACGATGCACGACGCGGCATCGCAATCGAATTCGAGCACGATGCCGGCGGACGATGCGGCTGTCTGGAACGCACCGACCGAATCGGCAAACAGCCGCACGAGGTCGACCGGCGTCGTGTCGAGCCGCAGCTTGCCGGTCGCGAGCGACGACGCATCGAGAATGTCGCCGACCATCCGCGTGAGCGAGCGCGCGCTGCGGTCGATCGCATCGACCGCCTGATGCTGCAGCGCGTGATCGGCGGAGTTGCGCAGCACCTCCACCCAGCCGTAGATCACGTTCAGCGGCGTGCGCAGTTCGTGCGATACCGTCGCCAGCAACTCGTCCTTCAGCCGGTTCGACGTGTCGGCCTGGTCGCGTGCATCGCGCGCGCCCTGCAGCGAGCGCTGCGCGCGGAGGTCACGACGGCGCTGCGCACCGGTTTCGCGCAGCGTCAGCGACAGCGCAACGCATTCGCGCGCCTCGCCGCGTACCGGGCGCACCGACAACGTGGCGCGAAAACGCCTGCCATCGCGCCGCACGCACAGCAGTTCGATCGGCCCGACCGGTGCGTGCATCCCGCCGAACGATTCGGTCAGCGGATTGCGCCGCAGCCAGCGCATCGCGATCAGCGAATCGAACATGCGCCCGCGCGCATCTGCCTCGTCGTAACCGAAGATCCGCTGCGCGGCCGGATTCCAGCTGACAATGCAGCCGCTGGCGTCGATGCCGACGATCGCGTCCGGCGATGCGTCGACGACCGCATGCTGCAACCGTGACGCATCGATGCGCGCGCGGTCCGCGCTGGCATCGCGCAACAGCAGCACCGCGCCGTCGACGTTGCCGTCCGCGTCGCAGAGCGGCGACGCCACCTCGACGATCGGCACCGGATCGCCGGCACCGCCCGGATGCAGCCAGTGCCGGTCGGACGTGGCGTCAGCGCCATCGAGCGCGCGATCGAGCGGCGTCGTCTGTACGCGCCGCCCCTCATGGTCGACGATCCGCAGCACGTCGCGCACGGGCTGCCCCGTCGCGTCGTCCTGCCGGCAGCCCGCAAGTTGGGCCGCCGCCGCGTTGATATGGGTCAACCGCCCTTTCGTGTCGATCGCGACCACGCCATGCGGCAGCGCACGCAGCACGGCTTCGAGCTGCCGGCGCGCGGCCGCCTCGCGCCGACGGGCGCGATCGTTCGTGACCCGCGTGTGTCGCAACATCGACGCAATCGCACAGACCAGCGCACCGACGAGCATGAACGTACCGAGCTGCACGAGCCGCTCGGGCAGCGGCGCCGGATAGGCGGCCGGATCGGACAGGAACAGCGTCCACACGAGCAACCCGCTCACGACGGTCGACACGACGCCGAACAGGAACGACGTCGCCCACGCGGCGCCGGCGAGCAGCGGGTAGTACAGGACGAACGGCAGGTTCACGCCGCCGAAACGGATCGCGAGCGCCTGCAGCACGGTCGCGATCGCGACCAGCATCACCGCAGTGGCGTAGTTGCCGGCCGGCGGCCGGACCAGGTCGATCATCGAATGCGCTCCTCGGGGGAAAACCGGCGGCGGGCGGGCACGGCGCGTGCTCGCCGGAGGGAACCCGCGGCGCAGCCGCTCCCTCCAGGAACCGCCACGCCATGAACGCTCCAGCACGCTGGCTCGTCGTCTCGCCGCACCTCGATGATGCCGTTTTCAGTTGCGGTCGGCTGCTCGCGCAAGCACCCGGCTCGATCGTCGTCACCGTCTTCGCGGGCATTCCGCCGCGCGGCACGCCCGCGCCGCCCTGGGATCGCCGCGCCGGCTTCGACCATGCCGACGAGGCCGTCCGCGCGCGCCGCGCCGAGGACGGCCGCGCGCTCGCGCTGCTCGATGCGCACCCCGTCTGGCTCGACTTCCTCGACGACCAGTACGGCGTGCCGGCGGCATCGACCGCCATCGCCGCAAGCCTGGCCGAGGCGATCGATACCCATGATGGCTTCGGCGTGCTCGCGCCGGCCGGCCTGTTCCACCGCGATCATCTGCAAGTGCAGCAGGCCGTGCTGTCGCTGCTGCCGCACAACGCCGACATGCCGACGCACGCGTCGCACGTCTGGCGCTTCTACGAAGACGTGCCGTATCGCCGTATCGGCGGACTGATGGCCCGACGCGTGATCGACTGGCGCGAACGCGGCTGGATCGCGCATCCGGTGGGCGCACCGGCCGGCAGCCATACGCGTGGCGCCGCCGCGAAAGCCGCCGCCGTCGCCGCGTATGCGAGTCAGGTTGCGCAGTTCGAGCCTCATATGCGCGCCGATCTCCAGGAACCCGAAACGTACTGGCGGCTCGCATGCGACGTCACGTTCGCGTAACGCCCGCGCGTATCGCGCTGCCACCGGCCGAACCGCGCGTGACCGCCGTCGTGCTGACCTGCCGGCGCGCGGCCGAACTCGCGCATACACTGGCGCGACTCACCGCGTTGCCCGACCGGCCGGCGATCGTCGTCGTCGACAACGCGTCGACCCCTGCGACGGCCGCACTGATCCGCGACCGCTTTGCGCACGCGACGCTCGTGCAAGCGCCCGCGAATCTGGGCGCGGCCGGCCGCAATCTCGGTGCGGCCATCGCACGCACGCGCCACATCGCATTCTGCGACGACGATACGTGGTGGGCGCCCGGTTCGATCGCCGAAGCCGCGAACCTGCTCGATGTGTATCCGCACGTCGCGGCCGTCACGGCGCGCGTGCTGGTCGGCCCCGAACAACGCGAGGATCCGACCTGCGGGTTGATGGCCGACAGCCCGCTCGACGCGCCCGTCGCGCTGCCCGGCCGCCCGATCCTCGGGCTGCTGGCCGGCGCGACCGCATTCCGGCGCAGTGCGTTCGTGCAGGCCGGCGGCTACCATCCGCGCTACTTCCTCGGCGGCGAGGAAGCACTGCTCGCGTTCGACCTGTACGGCGCCGGCCACTGGCTCGTGTACGCGCCGCACCTGACCGTGCATCACTACCCGTCGCCCCGCCGCGACGGGCCGGCACGCGCCAGCGTCGCCGCCCGCAACGCGACGTGGACCGCATGGCTCAGGTGGCCGGCCGCGGCCGCATGGCTGTACACCGTGCGCCGGCTGCCGCTGCTGCGTCGCGAACGCGCGATCGCGCGCACGCTCGCCGGGCTGCCGTGGATCCTGCGCGAACGGCGTGCGATCCCGCCGCATGTCGAACGCATGCGCCGCCGTCTCGACCGCGATACGCGTCGTGATGCGGAAACGAGGGGTTGAGCACGATCGAGACGGCATCAGGAATCCGGCTTTTCCGCTTCGTCTTCCAGTTGCGCGAGCCGGTTATAGATCGTTTTCAGGCTGACGTCGAGCACCTCGGCCGCCTGCGCCTTCACGCCGCCGCACTGCGCGATCGTGCCGAGGATCAGCTTGCGGTCGACTTCCTCGAGCGGCGTGCCGAACGGCACCGTCACGCGATCCTCGTGCGAATCGACCATGTTCGACAGCTCGTCCATGATCGGCGGCGGCAGCGTATCGATCACGTCGGCGTCGGTGAAGATGCTCGCGCGCTGCACGAAGTTGCGCAGCTCGCGCACGTTGCCGGGCCACTCGTAGGTCTTCAGCGCTTCGCGCGCGGCCGGCGCGAAACGCAGGTTGCGGCCGCTTTCCTCGTTGTAGCGCTGCAGGAACGCATCCGCGAGCATCGGGATGTCATCGCCGCGCTCGCGCAGCGACGGCAGCGGAATCGGGAACACGTTGATCCGGTGAAACAGGTCGGGCCGCAGCTTGCCGTCCGCCATCGCGGCTTCCGGATCGCGGTTCGTCGCAGCGACGATGCGCACGTCGACGTCGATCTCGCGCGTCGAGCCCAGCCGCGTGACGCGCCCCGTTTCGAGCACGCGCAACAGCTTGACCTGCGATTCGAGCGGCATTTCGGTGATCTCGTCGAGAAACAGCGTGCCGCCGTCCGCGCGTTCGAAGAAGCCCTTGTGCTGACGTTCGGCACCGGTGAAGCTGCCGCGGTCGTGGCCGAACATCTCGCTCTCGACGAGGTTCGCGGCGATCGCGCCGCAGTTCACCGCGAGGAACGGGCCGCGGCGGCGCAGGCTCAGGTCGTGCACGGTCTGCGCGGCGAGTTCCTTGCCGGTGCCCGATTCGCCCGTGAGCAGTACCGACGCCTCGGTGCGCGCGACACGACCGATTGCGTCATAGACAGCCTGCATCGCGGGAGAACTGCCGAGCATGCGTCCGAAGCGGCCGAGGCGCTTCAGTTCCGAGCGCAGCTCCGCGATTTCCTCGTGCAGCGCGGTGGTGCGCGGCACGCGCGCAAAGATGCTGTTCAGCCGCTGCATGTTGAGCGGCTTCACCAGATAATCGGTCGCGCCGCGCCGCAAGGCGTCGATCGCGGTTTCCAGGCTCGCGTGGCCGGTGGTCAACACCATTTCGCAATGCGCGCGCTTGGGCAACGCGTCGAACAGATCCATGCCGTTGCCGTCCGGCAGCACGAGATCGCATAGCACGAGATCGGGCGTATGGGTCGAGACCAGCGTACGCGCCTCTTCGAGCGTGGCCGCCGTATCGCACGCAAGCTGCTGCGTGCGTGCGAGCGTGGCCAGCATTGTTCGCGTATCGGCATCGTCTTCGACGATCAGGACGTATGGCATCGAGGCTCCTTGGAATGCGGCCCGGCGCGATCGTCGGCCGGCACCGCGGCAGGTTCGGCGCAATGCGCGCCGCCGCGCAGCCCGCGGCGGCATGCTTGATGCCGCATGCGAACGGGCAGACAAGTTGTCCGGCACGGACAAACAGGTGCTTAGCAGTATAGAAGAACGAGGTCGCGCATTCGTCGTCCATCTAATAAATCTATCTGTCGACGCTATCTGCATTGCCAGATTCAATGCCGGGAAATCGGCACAAAATGTATCCTCGGTACATGAAAAACGACGTGTGCCACGTCAATTTTTCATCCGGCCTCGACACATTCGGTCATATTTTCCCCATTCGATCTCACATCATGTCGAAATCTGTCGATGAGGGTGCACGTCTGTTCGGTCACTCACGTACGATCCAGGATCTGCTGTTGAAGGTATCGCGCGTGGCGGCAACGCGCATCAGCGTCCTGATCGTCGGCGAAAGCGGTGCCGGAAAGGATATCGTCGCGCGGCTGATTCACGACATGAGCCCGCGCCGACGCGGGCCATTCGTCCCCGTGAATTGCGGCGCGATCCCGCACGACATCGCGGAATCGCAATTGTTCGGCCACGAAAAGGGCAGCTTCACGGGCGCCATTTCGCAGCATGTGGGCATGTTCGAAGCCGCACGCGGCGGCACGCTGTTTCTCGACGAGATCGCCGAAATGCCCGCCGAGCTGCAGGTCAAGCTGCTGCGCACGCTGGAGACGAACACGATCGTGCGCGTGGGCGGCCACGAGCCGATTCCGATCGACGTGCGGATCGTGGCGGCCACCCATCACGATCCGGTCGAGGCGCTGCGCACCGGGCGGCTGCGCGAGGACCTGTTCTACCGGATCGCGCCGGTCGCGCTGCACGTGCCCGCGCTCAGGCAGCGCGAGGACGATGTCGGCGATATCGCGCTGCAGATCGTGGAGCGGCTGAATGTGCGGCACCGTACGAGAAAGCGGCTGTCCACGCAGGCGATGAAGGCGCTGCGCGCCTATACGTGGCCCGGCAACGTGCGCGAGCTGCGCAACGCGCTGGAGCGCGCGTTCATCCTCGCCGACGAGCAGATCGAACTGCAGTTGCCGCGCCGCCAGCCGCCGCGCGAGGAAGTGCGCCACAACGCAATGACGCTGCATATCGGCACGACGCTCGCACACACGCAGCAGCGCTTCATCGTCGCATCGCTGCGGCACTTCAACGGCGACAAGCCGCGCACCGCGAAGGCGCTCGGCATCAGCCTGAAGACGCTGTACAACCGCCTCGCGCTGCTGCCCGAGCACGAGCGCAATGCGGCCAGCGGCACCGCCCAGTCCAGTCCGAACGGCGCCGACATGCCCGCTCCGCCCGCGGCGAACCCGTAAGCGCCGCGCATCACGTGGTCACGTCGCGCAGCGCCGTGTCCCAGTCGCGCACGAACCGTTCGATGCCGAAGCGTTCGCAGGCGTCGCGGCGCGCAGCCGCGCCCCACTCGCGCGCGAGTTCCGGCTCGCGGATCAGCGTGCGCATCGCATCGACCAGCACGGGCAGCCGCGTATCGGCCACGCCGTTACAACCGCTCCTCACGAGTTGCGCCATCTCGGTCGTCGCGAGCGCGACGATCGGCAGCCCGATCATCATCGCCTCGATCACCGCGAGCCCGAGGCTCGTGTAGCGGATCGGGTTGAAGAAGAACCGGTAGTGCGACAGGAACTGCGGCAGCGCCGGGTTCGGCACTTCGCCGATCCCGCCGAGTTCGCTCGAACCCATGCCGACCAGGTCGATCGGCACGCTGTGCCGCACGGCCTCGAACAGGTCCGCGCCGAGGCGCCGGCCGCGGCGCGCGAGATTGTTGACGACGGCCACGCCCTTCGGCAGCGTGCCGTGATACTCGACGCCTTCCGGCATCAGCACGCCGTGCTCGATCACGCGCGTCGGCGTCACGCCGTTGTCCCACATCAGCGCGTTGAACGGCGTCACGTGCACCAGCAACACGTTCGGGTCCTGCACCGGATGCAGCGTGTCGGTCGGATGCTCGCGCGGCGGATCGTGCTCGACGAACAGCGTCGGCAGCGCGCGCTGCGCTTCGCTCAGCAGCCGCAGGCGGTCGTGCTGGTAATGCTTCACGTGCTGGTACAGCACGCAGTCGAATTCGGTGTCGCGCACGCACTCGGCCGGCACCTCGTGCACGTTGTCGCCCCACGGCAGGTGCCCGACGCGGCCCGCATAGCCGGGCGGATGCTGCGGCTTCGTCACGATGTAGAAATCATGCGGCGCCTGCGACAGGTAATACAGGTAGTTGCCATGCACGTGCCAGGTCAGCACGCGCAACCGCTTACGTGACATGACGTCTCTCCTTCGCGAGCAGGTCGCCCGCCTGGTCGATCACGTCGCCGACGCCGATGGCCGTCGCGCATTCGTGCCCGTACGGGCACGTGTCGAACATGCAGGGCCGGCACGCCGGGTAGTTGGCGAGCACACGATGGCGCGCACCGTCGAGCGGCGCCCAGCGCGCGGTATCGCTGCCGCACGCGACGACGACGCTCGGCGTGCCGAGCGCCGCCGCGATATGCGACACACCCGTGTCGTTGCACAACAGCAGCCGTGCGCGGCCGATCAATGCCGCGAGCGCACCAAGCGGCGTGCGTCCGCACAGGTTCACGCACGGCCGCGCAAGGTGCTCGGCGAATGCGCCGGCCAGCGCCATTTCCGCGCGCGTGCCGGTCAGCACGACCTGCCAGCCGTCGTCGGCGAGCTGCCGGGCGGCGAGCGCGAAGCGCTCGACCGGCCAGCGCCGCGACGCCATCCGCGCGCCGGGATGGACGATCACGTAGCGGCCCGGATCGAGTGCGTGTTCGTCGCGGAGTACGTGCCACAGCGCATAGTCGAGGCCGCCGAGCGGGAATTCGAGGTAGTCGCCGCAATCCGCGTAGCCGAGCTTGCGTGTGAGCGCCAGGTAGCGTGTCACTTCCGGTTCGTCGTCGCGCCACACGAGCGCGCAATCGAGCGCGGTCGTGCCGCCGTCGGCCGGCATGAAACCCGCCGTGCGCGTCGCGCCCAGCGACGCGACGATCGCGTTCGTGTGCGCGCCGCTGCCGTGCAGCTGGATCGCGAGATCGAAGTCGCGCGAGCGGCATTCGGCGATGAACGCTTCGCGCGTGGGCGCGTCGGGTTCGGGCTGCTCGCCAAGGCCCGGCGCGCCGGGGAACGCGATGAAGCTGTCGATGTAGTCGGAGAAGCGCGACGCGAACTCGCGCGCCCACGGCAGGCCGATCAGCGTGATGCGCGCGTCGGGTTCGCCGTGCCGCAGCGCGCGCAACGCGGGCACCGCGCACAGCATGTCGCCGAGCTGCAACGCGCGGAACACCGCGATCCGCGTCGGGCCGTGCGAGCTGTCGGTATCGAGACCGTGGTCGGGCGTCATAGGAAGATCACGCGGAAATGCAGCGCGCCGCGCATGCGCCAGTACAGCGACACGGGCGGAATCGCGATGGACGTGACGATCATCTCGGCCACATGCGACGGCGTGAGCTGCGTGCCGCGCAATCGTTTCGCGCAGAACCCCGCGGTAATCGCGGCCCACACCGCCGCGCACACGATCGCCGGCGCCGGCCAGCCGGCGGCGAAACAGCCGATCGCGCCGAGCGCCGCCAGCACGGCCGCGTAGTAGTGCCACGGCGGCACCCGCCGGATATGGCGCCGGTAGGTCGCGCGATGCTTCTTGTACAGCAGCGCGTCGAAATACACCTTCGACTGCTGGCCGATGCTCGCCCCCCAGTGTGCGGGACGCACCGGATGCACGATACGTGCGGCGTCGGCGCCGACGATCGGCCCCGCGTGCTCGCGCAGCGCGAACATCAGGTCCGCATCCTCGCGCCATGCACGCGTGAAGCGTTCGTCGAACCCGCCCACCCGTTCGAGCGCCGCGCGCCGCACAAAGCAGTTCGCGGTCGCGAATTCCGCATGCGCGAGGCCCGCCGCGTCGCGTTCGTAGTCGGTCGGGCACGGCCGCAGCGGCACGTCGATACGGCCGGCCGCGGCGGCGGCCGCCGGCTCGGCGAGCAGCGCGGCCGCGCCATGGCGCAGCCACGTCGGGTCGGGAATCGTGTCGTCGTCGGTGAACGCGATCAATGCGCCGCACGCGCTGCGCCAGCCCACGTTGCGCGCGCCGGCCGGCCCCTGCGTGGCGGGCGCTGTCATGTAGCGGATCGCCGGCCTGGCGGTCACGCGCGCGCGGCACGCGTCGACGACGGGCCGCGCGCTGCCTGCCGGATCGTCGTCCACGACGACAATCTCGTAGGCGGTCGGGTCGAACACCTGCACGCACAGCGCGTCGAGGCAGCGTTCGAGCAGGTTGGGCCGCCGGTAGGTCGGCACGACGACCGACACCACGGGCGACAGGTGCGCGGCGCGTCCGTTCATCTCGGCTTCTCCAGCAGGAACGGACCGATCACGAGCGCGTCGAGCGGCGACGTCCAGAAGCATTCGATCGCATCGCGCGGCGTGCAGACGATCGGTTCGCCGCGCGTATTGAACGATGTGTTGACGAGCACCGGCACGCCGGTGAGCGCATCGAACTCGGTCAGCAGTGCGTGCAGCAGCGGATGCTGCATCTCGTCGACGGTCTGCACGCGCGCGGTCCCGTCGATGTGACGCACGGCCGGAATCCGCGCGGCGCGTTCGGGCACGACGTCGTAGACGAACAGCATGAACGGCGCGCGCAGCGGCGTATGCCGGCCGCCGGCGAACCAGTGATGCGCGCGGCTTTCGAGCACGACCGGCGCGACCGGCCGGAAGTCCTCGCGATCCTTGATTCGGTTCAGCTTGCGCTGCATGTCCGGGTCGATCGGCGACGCGAGGATCGAGCGCGCGCCGAGAGCGCGCGGGCCGAATTCCATGCGCCCCTGGAACCAGCCTATCACGCGGTTCGCCGCGAGCAGCGCGGCCGTCTGCGCGGCGACGTCGTCGAGCCGCCGGTACGGCAGCTGCGCATCCTTCAGGAACGCCTCGATCGCGTCGTCGCCGTACGACGGCCCGAGATACGCGTGATCCATCCGCCAGCCGCCGCGTGCGCCGCGCATCCGGAAGTCGGTCCACAGCGCCGCGCCGAGCGCCGTGCCCGCATCGCCCGCGGCCGGCTGCACCCACACGTCGTCGAACGGACCGCGATCGCGAATCTTCGCGTTCATCACGCAGTTCAGCGCGACGCCGCCCGCCATCGCGAGCTGCCGCTCGCCCGTCTCGGCGGCCAGCCAGTCGACCGCCTGCAGCGTCGTTTCTTCGAGCACGAGCTGCAACGCATGCGCGATGTCGCAGTGATGCGGCTCGATCGCGCCGCCACGTTCGCGCGGCGCGCCGAACAGCGCGGCCAGATCGGCGTCGACGACGTCGTAGCGACCTTCGCCGCGATACCGCACCAGTTGGCGCATCGCGTCGGCAAACACCGGTTTGCCATACGACGCGAGCGCCATCACCTTGTACTCGTCGGACGAGTGCAGGAAGCCGAGATAGCGCGTCAGGCGCTCGTACAGCAGGCCGAGCGAGTGCGGCAGGTTCACCTGCCCGAGCCGCCGGTAGGTGCGGCCGTCGAATACGCCGTAGCTCGTCGTCGCCCGCTCGCCGCGCCCGTCCATCGTCATCACCGCACAGCGCTCGAACGGCGCCGCGAGAAACGCGCTCGCCTCATGCGCGAGATGGTGTTCGACGAAATGCCAGCGGAACGGCCCTTCGTGCGTGACGCCGCGAAAACGCCGCTGCAGGTGATGCGGCGCGCCGCCCGCGAGCTGGCGCGGCGCGTTGACGATCGACGACAGGAACAGCGGATGCCACGGCGACGCGCCGTCGTCGCGCGGCGCATGCGCGGAAGGCGACAGCGGCAACGTCAGCGCCGGTGCGGTGCCTTCGCGGTCGAGTTCGAACCACGGGTCGTACGAGTATGCGACGTGATCGACGTCCACCAGCGCGATGCCGGCTTCGTCGAGACAATAGTCGATCGCGTGGTAAGGCAGCTCCCAGGTCGAGAACGGCACCGGGCGCTTCGCGTGCTTCACGTGCGTGAAGCGTTCGTCCTCGGCCGCCGCGATCACGACGCCGTCGCGCACGATGCATGCGGCGCTGTCGTGGAACGCGGCGTTGATGCCGAGCGTATGGATCGGGTTTGGCATGCGTCAGTTCCTCGTGATGGCGTGCGCGAACGGAATCACGTTCGATGCGGGCCGCTCGACCGGCTCGCCGCCGCGTGCGGCGGCCCGCGCGGCCGTGCGTTGCGCGTGACGCGCGCGGCCACGCAGCAGCGCGTGCACGGCGGCAACCACGTCGTCGACACGCACGCCGAGCAGGCACGGATGGCCCGGCTGGTTGCATGCGCTGCGGTAGCAGTTGCGGCACGGCACGTCGACGTTCAGCACACGGTGCGGCACGCGCCACGGCGTGTGCTGCGGGTTGGTCAGCGCGTACAGGTCGACGACCGGCGTGCCGAGCGCGGCCGCGAGATGCACAGGGCCGCTGTTGTTCGACAACAGCAGGTCGGCCGTCTCGATCAGCGCACCGAGCTCGCCGAGCGGCAATGCGCCCGCAAGCGGCACCGCGCGCGGCCCGGCGCGTTCGCACACCGCGTCGATCAACGCGCGTTCGCCCGCACTGCCCGTCACTGCGATGCCGTCGAACAGCGGCGCGACCGCGGCGGCCGCTTCGCCGAACCGCTCGGCAGGCCAGCGCCGCGACGCCGCGCTTGCGCCCGGATGGACGACCAG
>NZ_ASSI01000116.1:0-23116 GCF_000466765.1 Burkholderia sp. AU4i
GATCGCCGTCGTGCGGACCGCGACCTCCAACGCCTAGTCGGGAGGGGGGAAGCGGCGGCGGTGCGGATGGCTACGCGCGGTCGCGGCCGCGAGTGGCCGGCGGAGGGCGGCTGGTCGGGTGTGCGTCAAGCGTCGGGCGTCGGGCCACATGGCGTCCGGCCGTTTGCGGCAGGCCGGCCGCGGTTGCGCGTCACTCGTTGGGCGGTGGGGTCTTCGGCCTGAATTCGCACAGCGGCTCGATCGCGCAATGCCAGCATTCGGGCTTGCGGGCCTTGCACACATAGCGACCGTGCAGGATCAGCCAGTGATGCGCGTCCTGCAGGAACTCCTTCGGCGTGAACTTCTCGAGCGCGGCCTCGACGGCGCGCACGTCCTTGCCCGGCGCGAGCCCCGTGCGGTTCGCGACGCGGAAGATGTGCGTGTCCACCGCGATCGTCGGCTGGCCGAACGCGGTGTTCAACACGACGTTCGCGGTCTTGCGGCCGACGCCCGGCAGGCCTTCCAGCGCTTCGCGATCGGCCGGTACCTCGCCGTCGTAGCGGTCGAGCAGGATCCGGCACGTCGCGACCACGTTCTTCGCCTTGGTCCGGTACAGGCCGATCGTCTTGATGTACTCGGTGACACCTTCTTCGCCGAGTGCGACGATTTGTCGCGGGGTGTTCGCGACCGGAAACATCTTCCGCATCGCCTTGTTGACCGATACGTCGGTCGCCTGAGCGGACAGCATCACGGCGATCAGCAGCTCGAACGGCGTCGAGTATTCGAGCTCGGTGGTCGGATGCGGATTGAGGCTCTGCAGCGTTTCGTAGATCGCGCGTCGTTTGCTGGCGTTCATGGAGCGTTCTGGTCGGGCGGTGCGGACGGGCCGCCCGGGCCGTCGTTGCCTGCGTCGTTCTCTTCGTCGTTGCCGCTCGCGGCCGCCGATTCGGCGTCGCGTTGGGCCTGCTGTTCCGCGAGCCGCTTGCGGCGCGCCTCGGCGGCGTCGATCTGCGCCTGGACGGCCGCGCTCACACCCTCGGTGTTCTTCGGCCCGGCACCTTGCCCGGACAGTTCTTCCTTCTTCTTGCGCGCACGCTCGAGCGCGGCGGCGATGATCGCGCGCTTCTTCGCTTCAGCGTCGTCCGGGGCCGGTGCGGCGGATGGCGTCCCTGCGGGGGCCGCGGCCGGCTTCGCGGCGCTGGCCGCGCGGCGTGCGGCCGCACGTGCTTCGGCGGCTTCGCGTTCGCGGCGCTGGCGCGCGAGCCGCAGGTCGTGGCGTTCGCGCGCGGCATCGGCCTGTTCCTGCGACCACGCGTCCCAGCCGGTGCGTTCACCGGTCACCGGCAGCATCGCGATGCAGTCGACCGGGCAGGGCGGCACGCACAGGTCGCAACCCGTGCACAGCGACTCGACGATCGTGTGCATCTGCTTCGGCGCCCCGACGATCGCGTCGACCGGGCACGCCTGCATGCACAGCGTGCAGCCGATGCACAGGCTTTCGTCGATGAAGGCGACGGCGCGCGGATGTTCGCTGCCGTTCACGGGGTTCAGCGGAATCACGGGCTTGCCGAGCAGGCCCGCGAGGCGCGCGATGCCTTCGGCGCCGCCGGGCGGGCACTGGTTGTAGTTCGCGTCGCCGGCGGCGATCGCCTCGGCGTACGGCCGGCAGCCGTTATAGCCGCACTTCGTGCATTGCGTCTGGGGAAGCAGATCTTCGATGCGATCCGCGAGTGTTTTGGAGTCGGTCACGGTGACAACGGGCGCAGCGGCGCCGAATGGCTCTCGGCCGCTTCGGGCGCGGCCGGAAAGGTTTGCCAAAGCTCGATTATCGCCGATTTCCCGCATTGCGCTGGACGCCGTCTGTGCGCATAATCGAACCGCTTTTTTGCAGGGGCTCAGCAGGAGGGCGGCCGCCCGCGGCGCGCCCGTTCCAGGGCGGCCGGCGCCGAGGCGGTGGGGGTGCCGGTCCGGATCAAGCGGCTCACATAGCAAAACGCCACCATGAATCAGCCAAAAATCAAAAGAGATCCTGAAGGTACGCGCCGCCGCATCCTGATGGCGGCAGCCGAAGAGTTCGCGAGTGGAGGGCTGTTCGGCGCGCGCGTCGACCAGATCGCGCGCCGGGCCGAAACCAACGAGCGCATGCTCTATTACTACTTCGGCAGCAAGGAACAGCTGTTCACGGCCGTGCTCGAACACGCGTTCTCCGCACTGACCGAGGCCGAGCGCGTGCTCGACCTCGATGGCGTCGCGCCGGTGGAAGCCGTCACGCGGCTCGCGCATTTCGTCTGGGACTACTACCGCGACCATCCGGAACTGCTCAGGCTCATCAACAACGAGAACCTGCACGAAGCGCGCTACCTGCACAAGTCGACGCGGATCCGCGAGATGATGTCGCCGATCGTCGCGAAGCTCGGCAACGTGCTGACGCGCGGCCAGAAGGCCGGGCTGTTCCGCACCGACGTCGATCCGCTGCGCTTCTACGTGACGCTGTCGGGGCTCGGCTACTACATCGTGTCGAACCGCTTTACGCTCGCAGCGACGCTCGGCCGCGATTTCACCGACACCGACGAACGCGCCGAGATGGTCCGCATGAACACCGAGTTGCTGCTCGCGTATCTGCTGCGTCGCTGACGCACCGGCCGGGCTGACGCGGTCGAAGGATGCAAAAACGCCGCCGTGCGCAGGCAACGGCGGCGTTTTTTCGTCGGAACGCGGTGCGTCAGGCGGCCTTGCGCGTGCGCACGGCCTTGACGCGCGGGCCGCTGGCGGCGCGTTTCGCGGCCGGTGCGGCCTTGGCCGGAGCCGCTGCGACTGCCTTGGCGGGGGCCTTCGCGCGCGTGCGCTTCGCCGCGGTGGCGCGCGTCGTTTCGAGCGGCGCATTGCTGGCCGGCACGGCGGAGAGCGTCTTGGGCGCCGGCGCATCCGCGGCATCCTTCGTCGCACCGTGCTTCGGCTCCGGCGCATGCTCGCGGATGAAGTCGCGCAGTTGCGGATAGATGATCGTGCGCCAGCGGCGGCCCGAGAAAATCCCGTAGTGACCGCACTTCTCGGCGGTCAGGCTGCGGCGCTGGTCCTGCGGGATGCCCGTGCACAGCTCGTGCGCGACGTGCGTCTGGCCGCTGCCGGAGATGTCGTCGAGTTCGCCTTCGATCGTCATCAGCGCGGTACGCTTGATGTCCTGCGGACGCACGCGCTCGCCTTCGACATCCCACGTGCCCTCGGCCAGCAGGAATTCCTGGAACACGACGCGGATCGTCTCGAGGTAATACTCGGCGGCCATGTCGAGCACCGCGTTGTATTCGTCATAGAACTGGCGGTGCGCTTCGGCGTCTTCCTCGTCGCCGCGCAGCAGGCTCTGGTAGAAATCCCAGTGCGACTGTGCGTGCCGCTCCGGGTTCATCGCGACGAAACCCGTGTGCTGCAGGAAGCCCGGATACACCTGGCGGCCTTCGCCCGGGTAGTTCGCGGGCACCGTGTGGATCACGTTGTTCTCGAACCACGCGGTCGAGTGCTGCGTGGCGAGCGAATTCACCGACGTCGGGCTGCGGCGCGCATCGATCGGGCCGCCCATCATCGTCATCGTGAGCGGCGTGTCCTCGCCGCGGCTCGCCATCAGCGAGATCGCCGCGAGCACCGGCACCGTCGGCTGGCACACCGAGATCACGTGCAGGTTGCGCGCGCCGATGTGACGGATGAATTCCTGGATGTACGCGATGTAGTCGTGCAGGTGGAACGGGCCGACCTCGACCGGCACCATCCGCGCGTCGATCCAGTCGGTGATGTACACCTTGTGATCCTGCAGCAGCGTGCGCACGGTGTCGCGCAGCAGCGTCGAGTGGTGGCCCGACAGCGGCGCGCAGACCAGCACGACCGGCTCGTCCTTCAACTGCGTGACGGCGTCGGCGTCGTCCGAATAACGCTTGAAGCGCAGCAGCCGGCAGAACGGCTTCTCGACGATCGTCTGCTCGACGATCGGGATGTTGTGGCCGTCCTTGACGATCTGGTGAATGTTGAATTCGGGCTTCTCGTAATCCTTGCCGAGCCGGTACATCAGCTCGTACGCGGCGGCCATCCGCGGCGCACCCGGCATCAGCGAGAACGGGCTGGACGGATTGGCGAACGATTTGGACGCGGCCTGGGCCCAGGCCGTCAGCGGGCTCAGCATGGCTCGCTGGAATTCGTGCAGTTGGTAAAGCATGCAGACTACTCCCGCGTGGGGGACGGTGCGCAAGGGCGGCGTGGGGCGTCGCGGCGTGCCGTGTGGGTCAGCGGCCGGCCATGTTGCACTGCAGCCGGACAATCGCGTCGATCATATCGGACAACGATGGGTGGTGCAATGCAACATTTCCCCGATTTTTCATCAAAGTTTTGCGATTTGACGTTCTCTGAACAAGCCGCTCGCGCCCCGTTCAGCGCCCCGTGGCGACGGCCGGTGCCGGCTGGCCGGCCGCGCGCGCCATCGCGTCCTCGTGGTGCATCAGGTTCATCGCGGTATGCACGAGCGCCACGTGCGAGAACGCCTGCGGGAAATTGCCGACGAGCCGCCCGGCCACCGGGTCGTATTCCTCGGCGAGCAGCCCGAGGTCGTTCGACAGCGCGAGCAGCCGGCTGAACAGGCGGTGCGCGTCGTCGATCCGGCCCAGCAGCGCATAGTTGTCGACCAGCCAGAAACTGCACGCGAGAAACGTGCCTTCGCCGGGCGGCAGGCCGTCGTCGTATTCGGTCGTACGGTAGCGCATCACGAGCCCGTCGTGCAGCAACTCCCGCTCGATCGCTTCGACCGTGCCGACGATGCGCGGATCCTCCGGCGGCAGGAAGCCGAGCAGCGGCATCAGCAGCACGCTCGCGTCGAGTTCGTCGCTGCCGTAGCTCTGTGCAAACGCCCGTTTGCTTTCGTGCCATGCGTTGTTGCACACGTCGGCATGGATCTGCTCGCGCAGCGCGCGCCAGCGGTCGAGCGAGCCGGGCAACCGGAACATCTCCGCCGACTTGATCGCGCGGTCGAACGCGACCCACGCCATCACCTTCGAGAACGTGAAATGGCGGCGGCCGCCGCGCGTTTCCCAGATGCCTTCGTCGGGCTCCTGCCAGATCTTCTCGAGATGGTCGAGCAGCGCGCACTGCACCGACCACACCGTGTCGTCGGCCTGCAGGCCGCCCACGCGCGCGAGGTGCAGCGCGGCCATCACCTCGCCGAACACGTCGAGCTGGAGCTGGTTCGCGGCGCCGTTGCCCACGCGCACCGGCTTCGAGTCCTGGTAGCCGGGCAGCCAGTCGAGTTCCATTTCCGGCAGCCGGCGTTCGCCGGCGATCCCGTACATGATCTGGATCTGTTCGGGCGAGCCCGCCATCACGCGGCCGAGCCACGTGCGCCACGCGCGCGCCTCGTCGTAGTAGCCGCCGCGCATCAGCGCGAGCAGCGTGATCGTCGCGTCGCGCAGCCAGCAGTAGCGGTAGTCCCAGTTGCGATTGCCGCCGATCTTCTCGGGCAGCGACGTGGTCGGCGCCGCGACGATCCCGCCGGTCGGCTCGTAGGCCAGCGCCTTCAGCGTGATCAGCGAACGGCGCACGGCGGCCGCGTAGCGGCCCTGTACCTGGCAGCGGCCCGACCATTCGAGCCAGTAGTTCTCGGTGCGCGCGAGCATCGACAGCGGATCGCGGGCGGGCGGCAGCCGCATGTGCGACGCCGCATAGCTGAGCGAGAACGGCACACGTTCATCGGCGTTCACGGTGAATTCCGCGAGCGTATGGAGGTTCTTGCCGGTGAGCGGCACCGGCGTGCGCAGCACGACGGTGTCAGGGCCCGCGATCGCCTTCATGCCGTCCTCGCGGGTCAGCTGCGTGACCCACGGAATCGAGAAACCGTAGTCGAAGCGCAGCACGAGCTCCATGCGCATCTTCATCGTGCCGTGGCGGCCGATGACGATCCGCACCAGCTCGGACCAGCCGTTGCCGGGCGGCATGAAGTCGACCACGGTGACGGCACCGTCGGCGCTTTCGTAGTCGGTTTCGAGAATCAGCGTGTCGCCGCGATAGCGGCGCGACGTGTGCGTGATCGCGGCGTCGGCGGCCGGCGCGAGCAGCCAGCGGCCGTGCTCGGGGGTGCCGAGAAGCGCCGCGAAGCAGGCGCCCGAATCGAAGCGGGGCCAGCACAGCCAGTCGACGGAGCCGTCTTTGGCGACCAGCGCGGCGGTGTGGCCGTCGCCGACGAGGGCGTAGTCTTCGATCAGGGCAGGCATGGGCAGGCGATCCTTGGGTATTCGAGTTCACAATGCGGACGGCGGCGGCCAAGGCTTCACGCACTGGCGCCGCGCCCCGTATACTCGGCCGGGCGGCGGAGCGCATGAACGGCCGGCGTTTCGTCCTATCTCAACACTTGAAGCGACTCGATGCAAGGAGGATTCAATGCCCAACCGTTTACGCGAGCGTGACGCACGCGCTTCGACACGAGGGTTCCCGCTTAGGCTCGCTCACTGGATGAAAGGTTTCGCGATCGTGCTCTCCCTTTCCGCGACCCACGCATTTGCGCAGCAATCGCCCGCCCCAGCCGACGGCGTGTACAACCTGCTCGTCGGCACCTACACGGGCGGCGGCAGCGACGGCATCTATGTTTACCGCTTCGATACGAAAACCGGCAGCGTCGCGCCGGTGTCGTCGGCGAAGACGGTGAATCCGTCGTACCTGTTGCCGAGCCGCGACGGTCGTACCGTCTACGCGGTCAACGAGCTGCCCGGCGACGACGGCCCGGCGTCGCAGCGCGGCGGCGTCAGCGCCTTCCGCTTCGACGCGAAGACGGGCGCGCTGAGCTTCATCGACCGCGTGTCGTCGGAAGGGAACGATCCTTGCTATCTCGCGCTGTCGCCGGACGGCAAGTACCTCGTGACGGCCAATTACTCGGTCGCGAAGGATCCGGGCGGCAGCTTCGCGGTGTTTCCGCTGCGCGACGACGGCGCGGTCGGCCAGGCCGTGCTGACGGTGCACCACGAGGGCACGGGGCCCGTGAAGGGCCGCCAGGACGGCGCGCACGTCCATTCGACGGTGTTTTCGCCGGATGGCCATTACCTTTTCGTGCAGGATCTCGGCGCGGACAAGATCTACGGCTACCGTTACACGGTGGACGGCAGCCGCGGGCTGATCAGCCCGACCGACACGCGCTACACGCCGGTCAAGGCGGGTTCGGGCCCGCGTCACATGGTGTTCAGCGCCGACGGCCGGTACGCGTACGTGACGAGCGAGCTCAACGCGGCGGTCGAGGTGTTCGGCTACCACGACGGCAAGCTGACGCCGGTCGAGACCGTATCGATGACCGCGCCGGGCTTCAAGGGCAAGGTCGGCGGCGGCGCGATCCACCTGTCGCCTGACGGCCGCTTCCTGTACGTGAGCAACCGCGGCGATGCGAACGACCTGGTGATCTTCGCGGTGAACCAGGCCGACGGCCGGTTGAAGCCCGTCGGCCGCCAGTCGAGCCTCGGCAAGACGCCGCGCGAGTTCCTGATCGACCCGACCGGCAAGTGGCTGATCGTCGGCAACCAGGACAGCGATACGTTCTACGTGTTCAGCCGCAATGTGGAAACGGGGCAACTGGGCCCGAATCCGCAGAAGTTGGCGGTCGGCAAGCCGGTCGACTTCAAGCTGGTGCCGGTGCAGTAAATGACAAAGGGCGCTGCCGATGCAGCGCCCTTTTGCTTTACGGGGCGGCCGGTTTGCCGGCGCGCCCGTATCGGTGGACGGCGGCCGGCCGCCGCGCTCAATCGGCCGCGGCCGGCACGAGCACCTCGCGGCTGCCGTTGATGCCCATCGGCGACACCAGCCCGGCCGCCTCCATCTGCTCGACGAGGCGTGCGGCGCGGTTGTAGCCGATGCGCAACTGCCGCTGCACCGACGAGATCGACGCGCGCCGCGTGCGCACGACGAATGCGACGGCTTCGTCGTACAGCGGATCGGCTTCCGCGTCCGGCGCATCGCCGAACAGGTCCTGCGTCGCGCCGTCGGCAGCCGGGCCGTCGAGGATTCCTTCCTCGTACTGCGGTTCGCCGAACTGTTTCAGGTACTCGACGATCCGGTGCACTTCCTCGTCGGCGACGAACGCGCCGTGCACGCGCTGCGGATAACCGGTGCCCGGCGGCAGGAACAGCATGTCGCCCATCCCGAGCAGCGATTCGGCGCCCATCTGGTCGAGAATCGTGCGCGAGTCGATCTTCGACGACACCTGGAACGCAACGCGCGTCGGGATGTTCGCCTTGATCAGGCCCGTGATCACGTCGACGGACGGGCGCTGCGTCGCGAGGATCAGGTGGATGCCGGCTGCGCGCGCCTTCTGCGCGAGGCGGGCGATCAGTTCCTCGATCTTCTTGCCGGCCACCATCATCAGGTCGGCCAGCTCGTCGATCACGACGACGATCAGCGGCAGCGTCGACAGCGGCTCGGGGTCCTCGGGCGTCAGCGAGAACGGGTTGCCGATCTTCTTTTCCTTCGCTTCGGCATCGCGGATCTTCTGGTTGAAGCCCGCGAGGTTGCGCACGCCGACGGCCGACATCAGCCGGTAGCGCTTCTCCATCTCGCCGACGCACCAGTTCAGCGCGTTGGCCGCGAGCTTCATGTCGGTGACGACCGGCGCGAGCAGGTGCGGGATGCCTTCGTAGACCGACAGCTCCAGCATCTTCGGGTCGATCATGATGAGCCGCACGTCCTCGGGTGTCGCCTTGTACAGCAGCGACAGGATCATCGCGTTGATCGCGACCGACTTGCCCGAGCCCGTCGTGCCCGCGACGAGCATGTGCGGCGCCTTCGCGAGATCGGTGACGACCGGATGGCCGGTGATGTCCTTGCCCATCGCGATCGTCAGTTGCGAGGCCGAGTGCTGGTACTGGCGCGACTCGAGGATTTCCGACAGGCGGATCATCTGGCGCTTCGCGTTCGGCAGTTCGAGGCCCATGCAGGTCTTGCCGGGAATCGTCTCGACGACGCGGATCGACGTGAGGCCGAGGCCGCGCGACAGGTCCTTCATCAGCCCGACGATCTGGCTGCCCCGCACGCCGAGCGCGGGTTCGATCTCGAAGCGCGTGATCACGGGCCCGGCCGATGCGCCGACCACCGTTACCGGCACCTTGAATTCCTGCAGCCGCTGTTCGATGACCTGCGCGGTTTGCGCGAGGTGTTCGTCGGTGATCGTTTCGATGTCGTCGGACGCCGGTTCGAGCAGGTCGAGGGTCGGCAGTTCGACATTGAACGTCGCGGGTGCGTGGAATTCGAACGCGTTCGGACGCGGCGGGCGGGCGGGGGTGTCGGGGGGCGGTGCGGCCGGTTCGGTTGTTGCCGTGGCGGCGGTCGCATCTGCCGGCGGGGCAGCGGGAATCGCCGGTACGGGCGTGACCGCCGCCGGTGCGGACAGGCTCGCGCCGGGGAATGTCGTGGCGGGTTGCAGGGCAGCGGCTGCCGGTGTCGCGGCGACGCTCGACACGTGCCAGCTTGCCGGCGACGAGGCCGGGGCGGGCGGGGCTGCGAACGTCGTGGCTTCGATTGCGGCGGGTGCCGAAGCGATCGACGGAGCCTGCGTAGGAGCGGTTGCCCCGAAGGACGGCAGCGAGCCGGTCGGAGCGACGGGCGAGCCGGAGATCGGTTGCGCCGGAGTCGCTGCGGCGGACGTGATCGATGCAACGGCGCCGGGGAACGGTGCAGTCGTGTCGGAAACGGCCGGCGGCACGGGCAGGCTTGCGGCCGGCTGCGGTGCGACCGGGCCGGAGGTGACGAACGTGCCGAATGTCGTACCCGTCGATGAGCTTGCGGGGTTGACCTGCGCCGGCGCGGGCGAAACGGACGCGGTGTTCACGGGCATCGCGGTAGCGAGCGCCGGTGTGGCAGCCGGTACGGGCGCGGTCGAACCGGATGTCGAAGCCGACGTGCCGGCCGTCGACGGAGTCACGACGGGCGATGTGGGCGTCGATGCACGGGGGAACGAATCGTAAGTCGTGCCCGTTCCGCTAGCCGGGGCTGCCGACGCAACCGATGCAACGGTCGATGTCGATGCGGCCGGCTGCGAAAGCGAAGCCGACGCAGTACCGGTTACGCCGACCGGGGATATCGATGGGGTAGACGCAGGTGTCGATGCCGATGCGGCCGGCTGCGAAAGAAAAGCCGACGCAGCGCCGGTTACGCCGACCGGGGATGTCGATGGGGCAGATGCAGTGGTCGATGCCGATGCGGCCGGCTGCGGCAGTGAAGCCGACGCAGTACCGGTTACACCGATTGAGGAAGCTGCTGCACCCGATGCAGCGTTCGATGCCGACGCGGCCGGCTGCGAAAGAGAAGCCAACGCGGCACCGGTTACGCCGATTGCGAATGTCGACGAGGCCGATGTAGCGGTCGATGCCGACGCAGGCGACTGAGCAGGCGAGCCGGATGCCGTGCCGGTCACGCGATCCATTGAAGTGGTATCGGCGACAGGCGATGTTCCCGAAGCGGATGCAGGTGCTTGCGCGGTGGTGCCGACGAGCGGCGACGCAGCAGCAGGCGAAGCCGTCTGCATGGCGGAAAACGGTTGAGCGGCAACCGGCGATTTCGGCAATTCCACGGCGAAGGTTGTATTCGTCGGGGCAGATTGTGCCGTCGACGGTTTCCGAGTCCATTCCGCTGCCGGCGCGGAGCCCTGAGCGCTTGCCAACGGCGGTGCCGCAGGTTCTGCCGCGTCCGCCTTGACGGCTTCCGGTGCGGTACCCGACACGGCCGATCCCGACGTTGCCGACACCGCCGCAAACGGCCTGGCTTCGGCACTTGCGCGTGACGTCGTTTCGGTGGTCGGCGAAGAGGGGAGGGCTGCGAACGGTGCGATGTTCCCGGCTGCTTTCACGTCGGCGTGCGCATCGTCGATGCCCTGCGGCACGCGGGCCGATGCGATGTGATCGATTGCGGGAGCCGGTTGCGCCGTGTACCTGTCGTCGTTATCGACGGGTGCCGGCAGGTTGCTCGCGGCGATGTCGCGAGCCGCCTCGTTCCTGGGTTGTGCGGCGGCAGCCTCGGCCGGTTTCGATCCCGTCGCGTTCGTCGACGGCTCGGAGGCCGCGTTCCACGCGGATGCGTCGAACGTGGAAACCGCGCGGCTGGCGAGGTCTTCCCACGGTGCGAGGTCGATGGGCGCGTCGAACGAAGGTGAGGGTGCGGACGGGATTCCCGTCGTCGGCGCGGCAGGCGCATCGTCGGCGTACGGGAGCTCGTCGTCGGCGTGATGCGAAAACGCGGCATCGTCGCTGCCGGTATTCGACAGCGCGTGCGGAGCGACCGCGTCGAGCGCCTCGGTGCCCGCATCGGCACCCGGTGCATGAACAGCGGGCGCCGCCGGCATGAACGCGTCGAGCACGATCGGTGCGTTGTCGTCGTAAGCGGGCGCCGCATCGTGCGCGAGCGACACAGTAGCGTCATGCGCGGCGAGGCCATGGGTTGCGGCGGCGTTCCCGGCCGAAGCGGCCTGCACGGTCGATGTAGCCGCCGATGCCGGCGCCGCTACGCCGGCTGCTGCCGCGGCCACCCCGGCCACGGTAGCGGCTGCGGCGGCAGCGTGCCCGGCGTCGGCCGACTGCGCACCGCCCAGCGTCGCCCATTGCGCGGTGCTGGCCTCGATCGAGCGCAGCGTGTCGTGCACGCTCGGTGCCGGCGCGATCGGCGCGGCGGGTTTTTCCGTCCATGCATAGAGCGGCGCACGCGCCGGCGTTTGCGGCACCGGACGACGTCGAGCCGTATCCGCAGGCTGGCCGGCCGAACCTGCGCCTGCGACGGGGCGTACCGGCGGGCGCTGCGGCTGCGCGGCGGCAGGCCGCGGCGTGACCGTGGTACGCGGCGTAGTCGGCTTCAATGCGGGCGTGGCCGGACGCGCGGCTGTCGGGCGCGGGCGGACGGGTTCGAATCCGACGGGAAGCGGGGCCGGATCGGGGCGCGGGACCTGCGAATTCGCTGCTGCGCGCGCCAGGCTGGCGGTGCTGCCGGCTGTCGGTGGCGGCATCGCGCTGGCCGGGGGAATCGGTGCGGGCTGCGTCGGCGTGCGCTGGGGCGCGGTCGGTTTCAACCAGCCCGACGGCGCGACGGGTTCCACGTGAGGGCGCGGGGGCGTGCTGCTGCGCGGCTTCGGCCGCGCCTGCGGATCGGGTTTCCACAGCGTCGGACGCGAATACCGGCCGTTCTGGCGCGGCGCCATCGAATTGACGGTATGCGCGGTGGTCGGCTGCACGACGTCGTCGTCGCGATGCAGCGCGCTGCGCGGCAGGTCGGCAATGCCGCGGGCATCGTCGTCGCCGCCGTCGCGCGACAGCTTGACGCCGAACGACGTGTCGACCCACGCGGCGAACTGACGCCAGCCGATGCCGGTCAACCAGGGCAACCCGGCGAAGAACAGCACGACCATCGCGACCGGCGTGCCGATCGGGCCGAGCACGTGGGCGAAGCCTGCCGAGAACGCATGGCCGAGCGCGTTCGTGTCGGGGCCCGACAGCGGGCTCGTCAGCGTGCAGCTGGCCACGAACACCGCGGCGAAGCCGAGCCACAGACGGATCGAGCCGCGGCCGGCGAGCCCGCCGCCGCCGGGCAGCATCGCCTGCACGAGACGCCAGAAGAGAAGGAGGAACCAGACGGCGGAGATGCCGAACCAGCCGAAGACAACCGTGTGCATGCTTTGAAACAGGAGTGGGGAGGGGCGCGCGGGGCGCGACCCGCCGAGTTTAACCGGCCGGCGAACAAGACTCTAACGCGGCGTGCATCCGCTTCACGCCGCGCGACGCGGGTGCGCGGCACACGCGCGTGGCGCGCCACGCGAAGGCGGTCGGTCGGCCTTCGCGCGCGCCGTGCATCAGGGGCTCCGGTGCGTGAAGGTCAGCGTTGCACCGGACGCCGTCACGATCTGCAACTGCTGCGGCTCGCGCATCTGCACGCCGGTCTTGTCGACATGGGCGAGTGCGTCGAGGTACGCGCGTTCGAGCTGGCCGCCGAGCGTATTCGGGCAGGCCATCCGCGTGCCGGCGAGCGGCCCGAAGCTCAACAGGCCGTTCTTGATCGCGTAGGTGCCCATGTAGCGGTTGCAGCCCGAGAACCCGCTCGCGCGCCGGATGCCCGACTCGGTCGACAGCGCGAGCTTGATCGGCTCGCCGTTGTCGCCGTGCGGGATCGCGCGCTGCGTGCCGTCGGCGTTCAGCCAGCTGGTGAGCTCCCAGCTCGTGTCGTCGAGCAGCTGGACGGCGGCCGGGTTGTACGGGTCGGGCGCGGGGGCGGCGGAATCGGGGTGGGTCGGCATCGCGCAGGCGGCGAGAAGCGTGGCAAGCGTCAACGCGCAGAGCGGCGCGCGCAACGGGCGAAGCAGGCCGGTGCGTGCGCGTGCGGCTGCGGACAGGTGGGACATGAGCCTCGTTCCTCATCGGATTCTGATCAAGGCGTAAGAGTAACGCACCCGCCCCGCGGCAGGCGAGCCGACACTTCGCGCGTGAAAACGTTCGCAGCCCGCTCGCGAGCGGCCCGAGGCGGGTCGGCGGCACGGCGAAACGCGCCAAACCGGTGTCGTGGCGCGTGTTAACATCGGAGCCGTTTTCGTCCTCCACCAGAAGCGGGTAATCACATGCAGATCGGTCAGCGGCTCGGTACGCCGCTCTCATCCTCGGCCACGCGCGTCATGCTGCTCGGCGCCGGCGAGCTCGGCAAGGAAGTCATCATTGCGTTGCAGCGTCTCGGTGTCGAAGTCATCGCGGTCGACCGCTATCCGGACGCACCCGGCCATCAGGTCGCGCATCGCGCGCACGTGATCGACATGACCGACGCCGCCGCGCTGCGCGCGATCGTCGAGGCCGAACGCCCGCACCTGATCGTGCCCGAGATCGAGGCGATCGCGACCGACGCGCTCGCGGCGATCGAGGCGGCCGGTCTTGCCGAGGTGATCCCGACCGCGCGCGCGACGCAGCTCACGATGAACCGCGAAGGGATCCGCCGGCTCGCGGCCGAGGAGCTCGGCCTGCCGACGTCCCCTTATGCGTTCGCGGATTCGTTCGAAGCGTTCAGCGCGGCCGTCGCGAAGATCGGCATGCCGTGCGTCGTGAAACCCGTGATGTCGTCGTCGGGCAAGGGGCAGTCGGTCGTGAAGACCGAAGCCGACGTGAAGCCGGCGTGGGACTACGCGATGGCGGGCGGGCGCGTGAACCACGGCCGCGTGATCGTCGAAGGCTTCATCGATTTCGACTACGAGATCACGCAGCTCACCGTGCGCGCGATCGATCCGGCGACGGACGCCACGCGCACCTATTTCTGCGAGCCGGTCGGCCACGTGCAGGTGGCGGGCGACTACGTCGAGTCGTGGCAGCCGCAGCCGATGAGCGCGGCGGCGCTCGAGAAGTCGCGCGAGATCGCGCACAAGGTGACCGAAGCGCTCGGCGGCCGCGGGCTGTTCGGCGTCGAGCTGTTCGTGCGCGGCGACGACGTGTGGTTCTCCGAGGTGAGCCCGCGGCCGCACGATACGGGCCTCGTCACGCTCGCGTCGCAGCGCCAGTCGGAGTTCGAGCTGCATGCGCGTGCGATTCTCGGGCTGCCGGTCGATCCGACGCTCGGTTCGCCGGCCGCGTCGGCCGTGATCTACGGCGGGCTCGACGAGCGCGGTATCGCGTTCGAAGGCGTGCGCGACGCGCTCGCGGTGCCGGGCGCCGACCTGCGCCTGTTCGGCAAGCCGGAAAGTTTTGCGAAGCGGCGCATGGGCGTCGCGCTGGCGACCGGCGCGACCGTCGACGAAGCCCGCGAACGCGCGAAGCGTGCCGCCGCGGCCGTCCGGCCCGTGTCGGCGCGCTGACGTAACCAGGAGAGGACGATGACGCCAAGCTGGCTGCGTATCGTAAAGCTGGGCGCCGCACTGGCGCTGGTCGCGAGTCTCGCGGGTTGCGGCGTCGCGGCCGCACCGTGCCGGGTGGCCTCGGCCGGGCTCAAGATCGTGCCGCTCGTCGGCCATCTCGCGGCCGCGCCGACCGACGCGTGTGCCGACGTCATCGATCCCTGATCAAGCTACACGACGCGATCGCCAACAATCATTGCGCGCCCCGCGAGGGCGCGTTTCCACCCGTCTCGTGAGAGGACCTGCATGATTCGCCAAACGCTCGCCGCGCTTGCGCTCGCCGGCACCGCCGTTTCCGTCGCGCATGCCGCGCAACTGACCGTCGAAGAGATCGACGCCGATTCGCGCCAGTTCGCCGTCTACCAGTGTGCGAACCAGAAACAGCCCGTGCGCGTGTCGTACTGGCTCGCGGGCAACGGCCAGAGCTTCGCGCTCGTGCCGGTCAACGGGAAGCAGATGCTGTTCGTCGACACGGTGTCGGCGTCCGGCGCGCGCTATCAGGCCGGCCGTTATACGTGGTGGACGAAGGGCAAGGAAGCGACGCTGCGCGACGAGATCGCCGACCAGAATGCGCCGCCGCTGCTGGGCGACTGCGTCCAGGTCGAGAAGAAAAAGAAGAAGGGCTGAGCGACGGGCGGGAACGTGGATCGTGCCTGGCGGTGGCGGCCGGCGTCAGGCTCCCTGGCGTGACTGCCCTGCCTGCCACGCGGGCCTGCGGCTGGCGATCCGGCAAGACGGTTCGGCAAGACGATCCGGCAAGACGATCCGGCAAGACGGTTCGGCAAGACGATCCGGCAAGACGATCCGGCAAGACGATCCGGCAAGGCGATCCGGCAAGGCGATCCGGCAAGGCGATCCGGCAAGGCGATCCGGCAAGGCGATCCGGCAAGGCGATCCGGAATCTGACCCTTGAAATTATCGGTCGACCGATCGGGATAGCCCGATCGGGGCATTCGTCGACCGCACGGGCCTGCCCGGGCCCGCCGCGCGCGCGGTCGGTGGGGCCGTTCGCGGCGTTGTCACGGACAGATGGCTGCGCAGTGCTACAATACGCCCCTTTCCGCCGGCATTCGCGCCGAACGGAGTCCGCACGGCCTGGCGTCCAGCGTTCATATTGAACCGGTCCCAAGCGCCAGAGCGGCGCCGCGCGGCGCGCCGCGGCTCCGTCTAATTCCGAATTGTGATGAGCGCAGGCCCGGCTGGCCTGACGCACGATGTCCCCGCCGCGCCTTTTGAGCGAAACGCCACCATGTCCGATTCTGTCGCCAAGCCCGTCGACGCAACCTTCGATCAATTCGGCCTTGCCGCCGATATCCTGAAAGCCATTGCGGAGCAGGGTTATACGACGCCGACGCCGATCCAGGCGCAGGCCATTCCGGTCGTGCTCGCCGGCCGCGACGTCATGGGCGCCGCGCAAACGGGTACCGGCAAGACAGCGAGTTTCTCGCTGCCGATCATCCAGCGGCTGCTGCCGCAGGCCAACACGAGCGCGTCACCGGCGCGCCACCCGGTGCGCGCGCTGATCCTCACGCCGACCCGCGAACTCGCCGACCAGGTCGCCGCGAACGTGCACGCGTATGCGAAGCACACGCCGCTGCGCAGCGCGGTCGTGTTCGGCGGCGTCGACATGAACCCGCAGATGGCCGAACTGCGCCGCGGCGTCGAGATCCTGATCGCGACGCCGGGCCGCCTGCTCGACCACGTGCAGCAGAAGACGGCGAATCTCGGCCAGGTGCAGATCCTCGTGCTCGACGAAGCCGACCGGATGCTCGACATGGGCTTCCTGCCCGATCTGCAGCGCATCCTGAACCTGCTGCCGAAGGAACGTCAGACGCTGCTGTTCTCGGCCACCTTCTCGCCGGAAATCAAGAAGCTCGCGTCGACGTACCTGCGCAACCCGCAGACGATCGAAGTCGCGCGCAGCAATTCGACGAACGCGAACGTCACGCAGATCGTCTACGACGTCGCCGAAGGCGACAAGCAGGCGGCCGTCGTGCAGTTGTTGCGCGATCGCGGGCTCAAGCAGGTGATCGTGTTCTGCAACAGCAAGATCGGCGCGAGCCGGCTGGCGCGCAATCTCGAGCGCGACGGCGTGGTCGCGTCGGCGATCCACGGCGACAAGACGCAGATCGAGCGGATGCAGGCACTCGACGCGTTCAAGCGCGGCGAGATCGAGGCACTGGTTGCGACCGACGTGGCCGCGCGCGGCCTCGACATCGCCGAACTGCCCGCCGTGATCAACTTCGACCTGCCGTTCAGCGCGGAAGACTACGTGCACCGGATCGGCCGTACCGGCCGCGCGGGTGCGACGGGCGACGCGCTGTCGCTGTGCAGCCCGAACGAGCGCAAGCAGCTTGCCGATATCGAGAAGCTGATCAAGCGTCCGCTCGAGATGCAGACGCTCACGCTCGACAAGCCGGCGCGCCATCGTCACGACGAGCGCGGCAACGACCGCGGCGGCGATCGCAACAGCGAGCGCGGCGGCGAACGGGGCGGCCGTCGCGAACGCGACGAACATCGCGGTGCGTCGGGACGCCGCCCGGGCGGCTCCGAGCGCGGTCATCACCGTCGCCACGAAGCGCCGGTCGACGATTTCTTCCTGAAGCCGTACGAGCCGTCGGCGCCCGCGAAGCAGCGGGACGACGCGCAGCCTGCGCAGCAGCCCGAGAAGAAGGGGCCGAAGCGTCAGGTCGCCGCGCTGCTCGGCGGGTTCGGGATGCCGCGCAAGCCGTCGGCGTAAGCCTGGCGGACGCGACGGCGCGGCGCGCGAGCGCTGCGGGAAAAGCGGGTGCATGCGATGAGCATGTGCCCGTTTTTCATTGGGGGCGCGGTTCGATGGAGGAGCGGAAGAGGGCGCTTCGCGCCGGCGGCGAGCGATGCTAGCGGCACCCGGTGGCCGCGGGATCGGTGCGAAAGCGGCGCGAAACCGGCGCGAAACCGGCGCGAAACCGCGCGTCACCCGGCCTGCGGCCCGAAGCGCGTCGCCCACGCGGCCGTTGCGGCTGCGTAGAACGCATCGAGAGTCGTGGCCGCGAGCGCGCCGGCCGGCGCGAGGCCCAGATGCGCGGCCGCAGCCTGCAGTGCCGGCAGCGGATCGTCGCGTTCGAGCGCGGTCGCGCCCGTCTGCTTGCTGAGCTTTTCGCCGTTCGCGTCGACCACGACGGGCACGTGCAGGTATCGCGGGGCCGGCACGCCGAGGCACTGCTGCAGGTAGATCTGGCGCGCGGTCGAGTCGAGCAGGTCGGCGCCCCGCACGACGTGCGTGATGCCTGCATCGGCATCGTCGACGACGACCGCGAGCTGATACGCCCATTGCCCGTCCGCGCGTTTCAGCACGAAATCGCCGACTTCGGTCGCGAGGTTCTGCGTTTGCGTGTGCTGCCAGCGATCGTCGAACGTGACGATCGCGGCAGCGCCGTCCGGCACGCGCAGCCGCCACGCGCGCGCGGGCTTGCCGTGCAGGCCGGTGCGACAGGTGCCCGGATAGGCGAGCGTCGTGTGGCGCTCGTGCGCGGCGCGCAGCGAGTCGGCGATTTCCTTGCGCGTGCAGCCGCACGGATAGACGAGCCCGGCCGAGACGAGCCGTTCGAGCGCGGCCGTATAGGCCGCGTCCCGCGTACTTTGCCAGACGGGCGGCTCGTCGGGCGTCATGCCGAAATGCGCGAGCGTCGCGAGGATGTCATCGGCCGCGCCGGGTACCGTGCGCGGGCCGTCGAGATCCTCGATGCGCACGAGCCATGCACCGCCATGCGCGCGCGCGTCGAGCCAGCTCGCGAGCGCGCCGACCAGCGAGCCGAAGTGCAGCGGGCCGGTGGGCGACGGCGCGAAACGGCCGCGATAGGCGCTCATCGGGGCGCGGGGCGGCGCGCGGTCAGGCTGCGCTGGCTGCCGGTGCGCAGGCCGGGCACGACTGGCCGGGCACGTAGCTCGGCGACTGTTGCGCTTCCGGCGTGACGACCGCGCGGCATGCGAAGCACGTGACGTTCCCGGTGGGCTGGAGTTGCGGGTTCAGCGCGGTGCGGTAGTCGAACACGAAGCAGTCGCCGTGATAGTGCGCGCCGCCGACTTCCTCGAAGTATTTCAGGATCCCGCCTTCGAGCTGGTACACGTTCTCGATGCCGATTTCCTTCATGTGGATCGCGGCCTTCTCGCAGCGGATGCCGCCCGTGCAGAACGACACGACCGTCTTGCCTTCGAGGTCGGCGCGGTTCGCGTCGATCACTTCCGGGAATTCGCTGAACTTGTCGATCCGGTAGTCGAGTGCGTCGTCGAACGTGCCGACGTCGACTTCGAATGCGTTGCGCGTGTCGAGCATCACGACCGGGCGGCCCGTGTCGTCGTGGCCGCGGTCGAGCCACGTCTTCAGCGTGCGTGCGTCGACGAACGGCGCGCGGCCGAGTTCCGGCTTGATCGCCGGCTTCTTCATCGTGATGATCTCGCGCTTCAGGCGCACGAGCATCCGGCGGAACGGCTGCGAGTCGGACAGGCTTTCCTTGAACTGCAGCGACGCGAACTTGCCCTCGAACAGCGGATCGTGGCGGATGTACGCGATGAACGCGTCGGTGGCGTCACGCGTGCCGGCGATGAACAGGTTGATGCCTTCCGGCGCGAGCAGGATCGTGCCGCGCAGGCCGAGTTCGTTGCTGCGGGCGGTGACGAGCGGGCGCCATTGCTCGGTCGCGTCGAGCGACACGAAGTGGTAGGCGGCGAGGTTGACGATGGTCATGATGGTCCGACGGGAAAACGGCCGCACGGCGGCCCGCAAAAAAGGGTGCGAAGCCGGGGCGTTGATTCGAAAAACCGTATTATCCCGCAAACGGCGCGGGCATCGGTACCTGGCCGGTCGGCCAACCGCGCGACGCGTCGCCGCGCGTATCGGCCGAACGGCCAAAGCGGGCATTTTTTGGGCAGCCTGCGCGGCGGGGCGGCTACAATAGCGCCCATGTCAGATCCCCGCTTCGTCCATCTTCGCGTTCACTCCGAATTCTCGATTGCCGACGGCATCGTGCGCATTGACGACATCGTCAAGGCGGCGGCCGCGGACGGTCAGGGCGCGCTCGCGCTCACCGATCTCGGCAACGCATTCGGCCTCGTCCGTTTCTACCAGGAAGCCCGCGGCAAGGGCATCAAGCCGATCGCCGGCTGCGACGTCTGGATCGCCAATCCCGACGACCGCGACAAGCCGTCGCGGCTGCTGCTGCTCGTCAAGGACAAGGTCGGCTACCTGAATCTCTGCGAGCTGCTGTCGAAGGCGTGGCTCACGAACCAGTACCGCGGCCGTGCGGAACTCGACGCGAGCTGGCTCGACGGCGAGCTCGCGCAGGGGCTCCTCGCGCTGTCGGGCGCGCAACAGGGCGATATCGGGCTCGCGTTTGCCGCGGGCAACGAAGAAGCCGCGCGCCGTCACGCCGAGCGCTGGGCGAAGGTGTTCCCGGGCGGCTTCTACATCGAGCTGCAGCGTTACGGCCAGCCGGGCGCCGAGGCGTACATCCAGCAGGCCGCGACGCTCGCCGCGGCGCTGAAGCTGCCGGTCGTCGCGACGCACCCGACGCAGTTCATGACCGACGACGATTTCACCGCGCACGAAGCGCGCGTGTGTATCTCGGAAGGCGACATCCTCGCGAATCCGCGGCGCCAGAAGCGTTTCACGACCGACCAGTATTTCCGCACGCAGGACGACATGGTCGCGCTGTTCGCCGACCTGCCGTCGGCGATCGCGAACACGGTCGAGATCGCGAAGCGCTGCAACCTGAAGCTCGAGCTCGGCAAGCCGAAGCTGCCGCTGTTCCCGACGCCGGACGGCATGTCGCTCGACGACTACCTCGTCCAGCTGTCGAAGGAAGGGCTCGAGACGCGTCTTGCGCAGCTTTATCCGGCCGAAGCCGAGCGCGACGCGCAGCGCGACACGTACTACAAGCGCCTCGAATTCGAGTGCGGGACCATCACGAAGATGGGCTTTCCCGGCTACTTCCTGATCGTTGCGGACTTCATCAACTGGGCGAAGAACAACGGCGTGCCGGTCGGCCCGGGCCGCGGCTCGGGCGCCGGTTCGCTGGTCGCGTACGCGCTCGGCATTACCGACCTCGACCCGCTGCGCTACAACCTGCTGTTCGAGCGTTTCCTGAACCCGGAACGCGTGTCGATGCCCGACTTCGACATCGACTTCTGCCAGCACGGCCGCGATCGCGTGATCCAGTACGTGAAGGAAAAATACGGCGCGGACGCCGTGTCGCAGATCGCCACCTTCGGCACCATGGCCGCGAAGGCGGCCGTGCGCGACATCGGCCGCGTGCTCGATCTCGGCTACATGTTCACCGACGGTATCGCGAAGCTGATCCCGTTCAAGCCCGGCAAGCACGTGACGATCGCCGACGCGATGAAGGAGGAGCCGCAGCTTCAGGAGCGCTACGACCACGAGGACGAGGTGCACCAGCTGCTCGACCTCGCGCAGCGCGTCGAGGGCCTCACGCGTAACGTCGGGATGCACGCGGGCGGCGTGCTGATCGCGCCCGGCAAGCTGACCGATTTCTGCCCGCTGTACACGCAGGGCGACGACGGCGGCGTGGTCAGCCAGTACGACAAGGACGACGTCGAAGCCGTCGGCCTCGTGAAGTTCGACTTTCTGGGCCTCACGACGCTGACGATCCTCGACTGGGCCGAGCGCTACATCCGCCGCCTCGATCCGTCGAAGGCCGACTGGTCGCTCGCGCAGGTGCCGCTCGACGATCCCGCCTCGTTCCAGATCCTGAAGAAGGCCAACACGGTCGCCGTGTTCCAGCTGGAAAGCCGCGGGATGCAGGGCATGCTGAAGGATGCGCAGCCCGACCGTTTCGAGGACATCATCGCGCTCGTGTCGTTGTACCGTCCGGGCCCGATGGACCTGATCCCGAGCTTCTGCGCACGGAAGCACGGCCGCGAGAAGGTGGACTATCCGGATCCGCGCGTCGAACCCGTCCTGAAAGAGACCTACGGCATCATGGTCTATCAGGAGCAGGTGATGCAGATGGCGCAGATCATCGGCGGCTACTCACTCGGCGGCGCGGACTTGCTGCGTCGCGCGATGGGCAAGAAGAAGCCCGAGGAGATGGCCAAGCATCGCGAGATCTTCGCCGAGGGTGCGGCGAAGAACGGCCTCACGCGCGAGAAGTCCGACGAGATCTTCGACTTGATGGAGAAGTTCGCGGGCTACGGCTTCAACAAGTCGCACGCGGCTGCCTACGCACTGCTCGCGTATCACACCGCGTGGCTGAAGGCGCACCATCCGGCCGAATTCATGGCGGCCAACATGACGCTCGCGATGGACGACACCGACAAGGTGAAGATCCTGTTCGACGATTGCATCGTGAACAATCTCGCCGTGCTGCCGCCCGACATCAACCAGTCGCATTATCGCTTCGAGCCGGTCGCGGAAGCCGACGGCAAGCGCTCGCGCACGATCCGCTACGGCCTCGGTGCGGTGAAGGGCAGCGGCCAGAACGCGATCGAGGAAATCCTGCGCGCCCGCGAGGAAAAGGCATTCACCGACCTGTTCGACTTCTGCGAGCGGATCGACCGGCGCGTCGTCAACCGCCGCACGGTCGAGGCGCTGATCCGCGCCGGCGCATTCGATTCGCTGAATCCGAACCGTGCCCAGCTGATCGCGTCGGTACCGCTGGCGATGGAAGCGGCCGATCAGGCCGAGGCGAATGAGATGCAGGCCGGCCTGTTCGACATGGGCGCCGAATCGCCGCACGCGCATGCGCTCGTCGACGAGCCCGCGTGGGACGACAAGCGCCGCCTGCAGGAAGAAAAGGGCGCGCTCGGCTTCTACCTGTCCGGCCACCTGTTCGACGCGTATCGCGATGAGGTGCGCCGCTTCGTGCGGCAGAAGGTCGGCGACCTGAAGGAAGGGCGCGACAAGCTCGTGGCCGGCATCATCGCTTCGCTGCGCACGCAGATGACCCAGCGCGGCAAGATGCTGATCGCGCTGCTTGACGACGGCTCGGGCCAGTGCGAGATCACGATCTTCAACGAGCAGTTCGAGGCAAACAAGGCGCTGTTCAAGGAAGACGAACTGCTGATCGTGCAGGGGCAGGCGCGCAACGATGCGTTCACGGGCGGCATCCGCTTCACGGCCGACACGGTGATGGATCTCGAACGCGCGCGCAGCCGTTATGCGCAGGCCGTGCGGCTGACGATGAACGGCAACGCCGACGCGGCCGCGCTGCGCCGTGTGCTCGAGCCGCACGTGTCGAAGGACGATCCCGCGGCCACGGCTGCGGTCGAGGCGCCTGCGCCGCGCGGCGGCGG
>NZ_ASSI01000117.1:0-4551 GCF_000466765.1 Burkholderia sp. AU4i
GCGCACGCCGGCCGCCGCCGCGGCTTGCGCCGGGGCGGGCGATACGTCGTCCGCTTTCCCGGGCCGCGGTTTTGCCCGGGCATGGGTATGAGCACGGGAAAGCGTCCTGGTGAACCGACGAACCCGCGGGACAACAATTCTCCACATACCCGGGCGCGTCCGGTGAGCATCATGGCGGCAACGTCGAGAAAGCGAGACCGGGGGCGCAATGCTGCATGTCGGATGGAAAGTGTCGGTTGCAGGGGCAATCATGTTCGCGTTGAGCGGGTGCACCAACCTGGTGGGTGTGCTGTATTGCGACAACTCGCAGGTCAACTTCCCGGACTATCACTGTTTTCAGCCGTACTAGCCGGGGCGGCCGCGGCGACGGAGCGCCGTCGTGCCCGTGTGTCCCGCGATGCCTCGTGGCCCGTCACGCGACGACCGGCAGCACCTCCACCGCATAGCGGTGCCGAAGGCTGCGCCCGAGCACCGGATCGTGCAGTTCCATTTCGAACGCATCGCCGTCGCCCATCGCCGCGATCGCGCCATGCACGGCGACCGTGCCGCCATACATCGCGCAGCGCGCGGGCATCGTGCGGCGATCGTCGAAGCGATGCCACAGCACGTCGGGCGCGAGCAGGCCGCTGACCGTGCCGTGCTGGTAGGCCGTGCGCTCGCCATCGCGCGGGATCAGCCACGCACGCATCTCGATTGCGTCCCAGTGATCCGCGACGTCCGCGTAAAGCCACGCGTCGCGACCGAGCGGCTTCGCGCACACCTGTTTCGACACCGCGACGCCGTAGGCCTCGACCTCGCGATCCGTATGGTCGGAGCCGACGGTCACGAGCGTGCCGGCCGGGCTGTCGACCAGCACGCATTCGATCTCGCCACCCGAGCGCGCGCCGAGCACGCCGATCGACGGCGCCTGCGTGAGCAGCGCGGCCGACACGCGATAGAAGCAGGGCGTAGTCGACGGCGGCGCAACGCCGAGCGCCGCGAGTTCGTCGATATGCGCGCGGATCGCCGCCGGATCGCGGCCGGCCCAGCCGGCGATCACGACGCGCTCGATCTCGACGTCGACGGTGGCCGGTGCGGGGTGACTGGAAATCACGTTGAACGACAGGGTTTGCATGCGGGTTTCCGTTTGAAGTCCGAAGGAAGGGAGCGACTCGCGGCGGTGCTCAATCCGCGAGCGGCCGGTGCGCGGTTTCGCGCGCGACGACGAGCGCGATCGACGTGACGACGAGCGCGGCGGCGACGTACAGCGACACGGCCGTCGTCGTGCCGGTCTGCCGGAACAGCGTGGCGATCACGAGCGGCGCGAAACCCCCGCCGACGATGCCGGCGAGCGTGTACGCGAGCGACGAGCCCGCATAGCGCACGCGGGTCGGGAACTGCTCGGTCACGAACGCGCCCTGAGGGCCGTACATCACCGCGTGGATCACCAGGCCGATCGCGACGGCCGCGACGATCGCGCCCGGGCGCGCCGAATCGAGCATCGCGAAGAACACGAACGCCCACACGATCCCGGCGAGCGCGCCGGCGAGATAGACGGGCCGGCGGCCGAAGCGATCCGACAGCGCGCCAAAGAACGGCACCGCGAGCGCGTTGCAGGCCGTGCCGATCATCACGGCCGTCAGGGCGACGGGGCGCGACAGGTGCAGCACGGTCGTTACGTAGGTCAGCGTGAACACGACGATCAGCGCATACAGCACGTCCGAACCGATTCGCGAACCGCCCGCGATCAGCAGGCGCTTCCAGTGGTACTTCAGCACGTCCGCGACCGGCACCTCGGCGGTCGCGTGCGATTCGGCGAGCTGTTCGAACTGCGGCGTTTCGTCGACGCCGCGCCGCAGCCAGAAACCGAACACGACGAGCAGCGCGCTGGCCGCGAACGGCACGCGCCAGCCCCACGACAGGAAGTCCCCGGACGTGGTCGACAGCGTCACGAGCGCGATGCAGCCGGTGCCGAGCAGCGTGCCGAACGACGGGCCGATCTGCGTCCACGATGCGGACAACCCGCGCCGCTTCTGGTCGCCGTGCTCGACCGACAGCAGCACCGCGCCGGCCCATTCGCCGCCGAGCGCGACGCCCTGCACGAAGCGCAGCGCGACGAGCAGGATCGGGCTCAGGATGCCGGCCTGCGCATAAGTCGGCAGCGCCCCCATCAGCGCGGTCGTCACGCCCATCAGCACGAGCGTGAGCATCAGCACCGCGCGGCGGCCGATGCGGTCGCCGAGATTGCCGAACACGAAACCGCCGAGCGGGCGCGACACGTAGCCGACCGCATAGGTCGAGAACGCGAGGATCGTGCCGGCGAGCGGATCGACCGAAGGGAAGAACAGGTGATTGAAGACGAGCGCGGCGAGCGTGTTGTAGATCGTGAAGTCGTACCACTCGAGTGACGTGCCGATCATGCTCGCGGTCGCGAGTCGGCTGTTGCGGACGCGGCGGGGCGCGTGGGCGGCGGGCTGGGCGAGAGTGCTCATGGTGTCGGGCCTGTCGTGACGGGGAACGGGATGGAGCGCCGGGCCGATGCGCGGGCGTGCCGCGCGCATGCGGGGCGACCGGCGTGGGCGACCGGCGCAGGCGATCAGGCCGGCAGCGCGGCGGCGGCAGGCTCGGTTTCGATGGCGCCGCGTGCCGCATGCAGCGGCGCGGCAGCGCGCCACAGCAGCGCGAAGGTGCGCACGTCGTCGTGGCCGGCGAGCGTGGCGGCCACGCGTCGCGTCGCGGCCGCATCGCTGCCTTCGATCAGCACGAGCGCGTCGGCGGCCGGGCGGGCGGCCGCATCGGCGCCGATCGGTGCGGACAGGTCGGGCGCGGTGCGAAAAAGCCGTGCGGCATGGATGCCCGGTTCGTGCAGCACGTCGTCGAAGCGTTCGCGCAGCTGCGGCACGTCGATGCGATGCGGCGGCAGCACGAACAGTGCGAGATGCGCGCCTTCACCGTCGCCGGCCTCGATCGTCAGTTCGCCGACGCGCCGCTGCGTGCCCGTCATGCGCTCGAAGTTCGCGAGCGACCATGCGGTCTGCTGCGTGAACGCGCGCCGGTACGCATCGCCGTGGAACACGTCGAGTGCTTCCGTCACGTACAGCGCGAGGTACTTGCGCGGGCCGCGATCGGTCGCGCGAAAGCGCCGTGCATGCGTGAAGCCCGGAATCGCGACACGTTCCTGCATGTGCTCGCGGTCGTACCATGCGTTGAAATCGGCTTCGTGCGCGGGGTCGATATCCGTCCAGACGCAAAGCTGGCCGTGCGGAAGGGAAAAGCGGGTCATCGCGGGTTCCTCGTGACGGGGGGCGTGTCAGGAACCGCAGTGTCCCGAAGACGGGCCGTGCCCGTCCAACAAGAAAACAAATTCGCGGTGAACAGGTTTTCTTATGAGCGGCGCGGGCGGCGTTTGCCGGGGGACGTGGCGGGCGATGCGGATGGCGTCGTGCGTTTCGCTTTCGCTGGTGTTTTGGCTGTTGCCTTCGTCGCGGGGCGGGCGGGTGTGCCGTCCGTGCGATCGGCTGTGGTCGGTGTCGGTGTCACTTTCGCCGGCTTGGCGTGGCTTGCGGCGGCCGGCATCGCGCGTGCGACTTCGCTGGCCAGTTCCGCGATGCGCGCGGCCACCGGCAGGCCCTGGCTGCGGTACGTCGCGACGAGCGGGAGCGCGGGGAATTCGGGTTCGACGTCGAGCAGTTCCAGCGCGTCTTCGTGCAGCTCGCGCCCGATGATCGCGGGCGGCAGCGCGGCCACGCCGAAGCCGTCGGCGACGAGGCGGATCATTGCGGCGACCGACGTGATGCAGTTGATGCTGGCCGGCCGCTCGACGGCCGCGAACAGCCGTTCGATCGTCGCGTGCGGCCCCGAGTGGCGCGAGAAGCTGATGATCGGGAATTCGGCCAGGCGCGCGACGTCGAGCGGCTGGCCGCCGAGCCCGAGGCGCGGGCTGGCCGCCCAGCGCACCGTGAATTCGCACAGCGGCAGGTTCGTGAAGTCGGGGCCAGGCACCGGGTCGGTCTGCAGGATCAGGTCGACGCCGTCGGTGCTGAGCAGGCGGATCAGGTGCAGTGTCGTGTCGCTCGTGATCTCGACGTCGAGGCGCGGATAGCGCTCGCGCAGTTGCGCCATCAGCGCGGGAAACCAGCTGTGCACGATCGATTCGATCACGCCGATCCGGATCAGGCCGGCGTCGCTCGCCGCGTCGATGTCGCGCCGCATTTCGCCGTCGAGCCGCACGATCCGCTCCGCGTACGCGAGCATGCGGCGCCCGGCGGGCGTGAGCGTGGCCGAGCGCGTGTTGCGGTCGAACAGGCGCACGTCGAACGCTTCCTCCAGCGACGCGATGCGGCTCGACACGGCGGCCTGCGTCGTGTGCAGCTTTTCGGCCGTGAGCCGGAAATTTTCCAGCTTCGCGAGCCAGACGAAGGTTTCAAGAAACCGGATGTTCATCGAAGTCCGAAACGTGAGGCGGTGCCGGGCGGGGCGGCGGGATCGGTCGATGGTAGCGGATTTTAGGCGCCGGGAAGCGAGCGGGCGGCGCGGTGCGCGTCGTGGGGGGGCGGACGGGCGGCGGCGTGC
>NZ_ASSI01000118.1:0-7189 GCF_000466765.1 Burkholderia sp. AU4i
TCTACCCTCTTTCCCTACACGACGCTCTTCCGATCTCGCGGCGCGGCTGTCGAACGGCCTCGCGCTGCGCGTCGCCGTCGACAACAATCACGCGGCCTCGGCCGGCGTGCCGTGCGCCGACCTCGGCGCCGACGGCGCGGCCTGCGCGACGGGCCGCCTGATCCTGCAGAACCGCGGCCATCAGGCGATCGCCGACGGCGGCTGGAAGCTCTACCTGCACAGCATCCGCCGCCTGCTGCGAATCGATCGCCCCGGCTTCGCGCTGCGGCGGCTCACCGGCGACCTGTACGAGCTGACACCGCAACCCGGCTCGGTGCGGCTGGCACCGGGCGAACGCATCGAACTGCCGTTCGTCGCCGAATACTGGCTGCTGCGCTACAGCGACGTGATCCCGCGCCCGTACGTGGTCGTCGAGGGCGCGCCGCCCGCCGTGCTCCGCTACGACGACACCGACGACGAGCTGCGCTACGTCGAATCGCTGCCGGCCGACGCGCAGAACAACTCGACGGGCAACGCGCCGCCCGTGGCCGCACGGCCCGACCCGAGCCGCGCGCTGCCAAGTGTGAAGCGCGAGCAGCCGCTGCCCGGCACGCTCGAGCTGCGCGGTGTCGAGCTCGCCCTGCCCGATCTGCCGGACGCGCAGGTCGCGGCGCTGCGCGAACGTGCGACGACACTCGGGCTCGACGGCGCGCGCGTGTCGGTGCGGGGCGCCGTCGCGCCGCGCCGGCTGCCGGCCGACATCGCGACGCCGGGCGGCTACCGGCTCGCGATCGGGCCGCGCGGCGTGCTGATCGAGGGCTACGATCGCGCCGGCCTCTACTACGGCGTGCAGACGCTCTACTCGCTCGCACCGGCCGGCGGCGGCCCGATCCCGGCGATGCTCGTCGAGGATGCGCCGCGCTTCACGCATCGCGGGATGCACGTCGACCTCGCACGCAACTTCAAGCACCCGGCGACGCTGCGCCGCCTGATCGACCAGATGAGCGCGTACAAGCTCAATCGCCTGCACCTGCACCTGTCGGACGACGAGGGCTGGCGCATCGAGATTCCCGGCCTGCCCGAACTGACCGGGATCGGCTCGCGCCGCTGTCACGATCCGAGCGAGACGCGCTGCCTGCTGCCGCAGCTCGGCTCCGGCCCGGACAACCGCTCGGGCGGCGGCTACCTGACCCGCGACGACTACGTGGCGCTCGTGCGTTACGCGGCCGCGCATTTCGTCGAGATCGTCCCCGAGATCGACATGCCCGCGCATGCGCGCGCGGCCGTCGTGACGATGGAGGCACGTTACCGGCGGCTGCATGCGGCCGGGCGCGAGCAGGAAGCGAACGCATACCGGCTGCTCGATCCGCAGGACACGTCGAACCTGACGACGGTGCAGTTCTACGACCGCCGCAGCGACCTGAACCCGTGCGTGCCGGGCGCGCTCAATTTCGCATCGAAGGTGATCCGCGAGATCGCGGCGATGCATGCCGATGCGCAGGCGCCGCTGCACATCTGGCATTACGGCGGCGACGAGGCGAAGAACATCTTCCTCGGCGCGGGCTTCCAGCCGCTGAACGGCACCGATCCGAACAAGGGGCGCATCGATCTCGCCGCGCAGGACAAGCCGTGGGCGCGTTCGCCCGCATGCACGGCATTGCTCCAGCGCGGCGAGATCAAGTCGATCGACGAGCTGCCGACGCGTTTCGCGCAGCAGGTGAGCGCGGCGGTCAACGCGAACGGAATCGACACGATGGCCGCGTGGCAGGACGGCATCAAGCATGCGAACGGGCCGCAGGACTTCAGCACGCGCCACGTGATGGTGTCGCTGTGGGACACGATCTTCTGGGGGGCGTCGGACAGCGCGCGCGACCTGAGCGGCAAGGGCTACCTGACGGTGCTCGCACTGCCGGACTACCTGTACTTCGACTTCCCGTACACGCTCAACCCGCGCGAGCGCGGCTACTACTGGGGCTCGCACGCGACGGACGAGTACAAGGTGTTCTCGCTCGCGCCGGAGAACCTGCCGCAAAACGCCGAAGTGATGGGCGACCGTGACGGCAACCCGTTCGAGGTAACCGGCACGGGCCCCGCGCCGCGCATCGAAGGCATGCAGGGCCAGGCATGGGGCGAGGTGATGCGCAACGACACCTTCCTCGAATACATGGCCTATCCGCGGCTGCTCGCGCTCGCCGAGCGCGCCTGGCACCGCGCCGACTGGGAACTGCCGTATGCGGCCGGCGTGCGCTTCAAGCGCGGCGACACGCATCACGTCGACGCGGCCGCGCTGCAGCGCGACTGGGCCGGTTTCGCGACGCTGCTCACGCAACGCGAATTGCCGAAGCTCGACCGTGCCGGTGTCGGCTACCGGAAGCCGACCTTCACGCTGACGAATCCGTGATCGGCTGAACGACCGGGCGATGCGCGATGCAAACACGTGCATCGCGCCATCGCCCGCACCAAGAAAAAACGGCTTGCGACGCAAGGATCGCAAGCCGTTTTCGTTTTGCCGGCCGGCCCGAATCCGCATCGCGGATCGGGCCGGCCTGGTCACATCAGGCCGGCTGGGCGGCCGCCCCGCTGCCCGACGGCGGCAGGCGCGCGCCGAGCTGTTCGGCGTAGCGTGCCGCCGCATTGCCGCAGACGATGTGGAACGTGTCGAGCGACACCCACGCGACGTCGAGCGCGCCGAGACGATCGCGATCGACCGCCGACGGATCGCGCACGACCACACGCAGGCGCGTGGTCGCGATCGCGTCGAGCGACACGACGTTGGTCGCGCCGCCGAACACCGCGAGCCAGCGCGTCGGCTCCGGATCGAGCGGACCGGCGGCCGCACCCGTGACGGGTTGCGCCGCGGCGGCCGTCGCCGTCGACGCGGCACCGGTCGCGCCGCTGCCGATCGCGGCACGCATCTCGTCGGCAATGATGTCCGCCTCGGGCCCGATGATCACCTGCACGCTGTTGCCGCCGCGCTTGAGCACGCCGCGCGCGCCGATCGACTTCAGTTCCGGCTCCGAGACCTTCTCCGGATCGACGACGGTCAGGCGCAGGCGCGTCGTGCATGCGTCGACGACCGACAGGTTGCCCGCCCCGCCGAGCGCGGCGATGTAGCGCTGCGCGCGCGGCGCGGCAGCCACCGCAGCGGCGCCCGCCGCCGGCGCGACGAAGCCGCCCGATGCGTACGATTCGGCGGCCGCGTCGGCCGATGCCGGCTCACGGCCCGGCGTAGCCATGTTGAACTTGCGGATGAAGAAGCGGAACAGCCCGTAATACGCGGCGCCGTACGCGATGCCGAGCGGGATCGCGATCCAGCCCTTCGTCGACAGCCCGTAGTTCAGCACGTAGTCGATCGCGCCGGCCGAGAACGTGAAACCGAGCTTCACGCCGAGGATCTGGCAGATCGCGAGCGACAGCCCCGTCAGCACCGCGTGGATCACGTACAGCACCGGTGCGAGGAACATGAAGCTGAATTCGATCGGCTCGGTCACGCCGGTCAGGAACGACGTGAGCGCCATCGAGAACAGCAGGCCGCCGACCATCGCGCGGCGCTCCTTCGGTGCCTCGTGCAGCATCGCGAGACACGCGGCCGGCAGGCCGAACATCATGATCGGGAAGAAGCCGGCCATGAAGGTGCCCGCGGTCGGGTCGCCCGCGAAGAAGCGGTGCAGGTCGCCGTGCACGATCTCGCCGCCGGCGGGCGGCGTGAAGTTGCCGAACACGAACCACGCGAGCGAGTTGATGATGTGGTGCAGGCCCGTGACGAGCAGCAGGCGGTTCAGGAAGCCGAACACGAACGCACCGATCGCGCCCGCCGTCGTCAGCCACTGGCCGGCCGCGTCGATCGCATGCTGGACCGGCTGCCACACGTACCCGAACGCGATGCCGAGTACCACGCACACCAGCCCCGTGATGATCGGCACGAACCGCTTGCCGCCGAAGAACGCAAGGTAGTCCGGCAGCTTGATGTCCTTGTAGCGGTTGTACAGCAGGCCCGCGACGACACCCGCGATGATCCCGGACAGCACGCCCATGTTCAGCTTGGGATCGATGTCCTTCATGATCGCGGTTTCGATCAGGTAGCCGATCGCGCCCGCGAGTGCCGCCACGCCGTTGTTGTCTTTCGCGAAACCGACCGCCACGCCGATCGCGAACAGCAGCGGCAGGTTGTCGAAGATCGCGCCGCCGGCGTCGGCGATCATCTTGATGTTGAACACGTCAGGCTGGCCGAGTCGCAGCAGGATGCCGGCGACCGGCAATACCGCGATCGGCAGCATCAGTGCCCGGCCCAGGCCCTGTATTTTCAGAAACGGATTCCCGTTCATTCAGTCCTCCAATCCTTGTCTCGTCGTTAAGCGTCGTTAATCGTCGTTGAGCTGACTGCCTTCGTCGTAATACGGGTCGCGAACCTGCCGTCGACGCTCAGTCGAGCGGCCAGACCTCGCGACTTGCTGCCCTTACCGCCTGTGCCGAATCGAGCGCGAGCAGATCCTGCGCGCGCTGACGGCACAACTGGTAATCGAGACGGCGCACACGCGCCTTGATGCCCGGCACCGATACGGGGTCGACCGACAGCTCGGTCACGCCGAGGCCCACCAGGATCGGCACCGCGAGCGGATCGCCGCCGAGCGCGCCGCACACGCCGACCCACTTGCCGTGCTTCGCGGCACCGCGCACCGCGATGTCGATCAGGCGCAGCACGGCCGGGTGCAGGCCGTCCGACTGCGCGGCGAGATCGGCCTGGCAGCGGTCCATCGCGAGCGTGTACTGCGTCAGGTCATTGGTGCCGATCGACAGGAAATCCGCGTGCTGCGCGAGCTGGTCGGCCAGCAGCGCGGCCGACGGCACCTCGATCATCACGCCGACCTCGACCGGCTCGGTGCGGCCCTGGGCGCGCGCGAATTCGTCGATGCGCTTTTTCAGGCGCACGAGCTCGCCCGCGTCGGTCACCATCGGCAGCAGGATGCGCACCGCGCCGAACGGCTTCACCGCGAGCAGGCCCTGCAATTGATCGTCGAGCAGGTCGGGGCGCACCTGCGCGAGACGGATGCCGCGCAGGCCGAGCGCCGGGTTCGGTTCGGGCGGCAGCGTGAGGTAATCGACTTCCTTGTCGGCGCCGACGTCGAGCGTGCGGATGATCGCCGTGCGGCCCTGCAGCGCGTCGACGATCGACTGGTAGCTCTGCTGGTGCTCGACGACCGTCGGCGCGGCCTGGCGATGGATGAACATCAACTCGGTACGCAGCAGGCCGACCGCGTCGGCGCCGTTGTCGACCGCGGTGTTCGCGTCGTCGAGCGTCGCGATGTTCGCGGCGACCTCGATCGCGCGCCCGTCGACGGTGGCGGCCGCAGCCCCCGCCAGTTGCCGGTTCGCCTCGCGCACGCCGTCCAGGCGCTGGCGCTCGTGCCGCGCGCGCTCGACGTCGAGCGCGGTCGGCGCATGTTCGAGCCGGCCCGCGCTCGCATCGACGACGACCTGCGTGCCGTCCGGGATCGCGTACAGCGCATCGCCGACCGCCACCAGCGCCGGAATGCCGAGCTGGCGCGCGATGATCGCCGCGTGCGACGTCGCGCCGCCGCGCGCCATCACGAGCGCGGTCACGCGCTGGCGATCGAGCGACGACAAATCGGAAGGCGTGAATTCCTCGGCCGCGAGCACCGCTTCGTCGGGCAGCGCACGCGCGGCACCGTTCGTATGACCGAGCGCGCGCAGCACGCGCTTCTCGATGTCGCGCAGGTCGGCCGCGCGTTCGGCGAGCAGCGCGTCGTCGAGCTTCGACAGCGTGTCGATCTGCGTGCGGATCGTCGCGCGCCATGCGAAGCCCGCGCTCTTGCCGAGGCTGATCAGGTCGCGTGCTGAGTCGATCAGCGTCGGGTCTTCCAGCAGCACGCGGTGCACCGCGAAGATGCCCGCTTCGCCGACCGCGCCGCGCGCCGATGCGTGGCGCACCGTTTCGTCGAGTTCGGCGTCGACGGCCTTCAGCGCCTGGTCGAGCTGGCGGCTCTCCGACGCGGGCGTGCCGGCGGCCTGTTCGGGCGGCACGATCTCCGCATCGTCGAGACGCACCAGCGTGCCGACCGCGATGCCGGGTGCCGCGCACACGCCCGCGAGCGTATTCGGGTCAAGGGGTGCGCCGACGTTGCGCGCAACCGTCTGCGGCGCGGGCGACCTCAGCCGCGCCGGCTTTTCCTCGACTTCGCCGTGTGCTTCGCGCAGCAGCTCGTGCTCGACCGCATCGACGGCCTGCTGTGCGTGCGCGCCACGGCCGACCAGTTCGACCGTCGCGCCTTCGCCCGCACCGAGGCCGAGCAGGCCGACGACGCTCGCGATCGACGCCTTGCGGCCGTCGAACAGCACGTCGACGGTCGCGTCGAACCCGCGCACGGCTTCGCGCGCACGCGCGGCCGGCCGTGCGTGCAGGCCACCCGGCTGGGCCAGCACGATTTCACGGCGCACTTCGTGATGCGCGGCTGCGCCGGTTTGTGCCGCCTGCGCAGCCGCTTCGCCCTTGCCGCGCAGCGTGAGCAGCGGCGTCTTGCCGGCCGTCGCGAAGCCGCTGGCACGATTGACGACCTCGAACGCATCCGAGTTCGCGATCGCGATCACCGACACGAGCGAATGCGCGCTGCGCGCCACCGCGTCCTGGTCGAACTCGATCAGCAGCGCGCCCGCCTCGACACGCGTGCCGGCCTCGACGTGCGCGGTGAAGCCCTGCCCGTTCAGCTCGACGGTGTCGATGCCGATGTGCAGCAGCACTTCCGCGCCTTGCGGCGTCGTGATCGTCACCGCGTGGCCGGTGCGCGCGAGATGCGACACGACGCCCGCGCACGGCGCGACGAGCTGGCCCGCGAGCGGGTCGATGCCGATGCCGTCGCCGAACATCCCGCCGGAGAACACCGGATCGGGCACGTCGGCCAGCGCGACGATCGGCCCGGTCAAGGGGCTGAGCAGGACGATCTGATCATGGGTGGAACTCTTCAACTGGGACTCCTCGGCGCGTCTCATCGGCTGTCTCGGCTATCAGTGCGTTTCGGTGACTTTGTTCAGGTGGCGCGGCGTGTCGGGGTTGCGGCCGCGCGCGACGGCGAGATCCGCCGCCATCACGTAGAACGAAAGAATGGCGGCGATCGGGTCGAGCGCCGAGTGGGCGGACTGCGCGAGCGGCAAGGTCGCGCCGGGCGTGCCGGCGGGCGCCGCGAGCAGCACCGCC